>CAIKRV010000045.1 GCA_903829945.1 uncultured bacterium
AAATTATGAAGGACAATCATCGTTTTAGAATGGGAAAATAAATTCCTAAGGATGGAAGGCAAGGCCAAGCGCCCCACCACAATATTTAAATCGGCATCAGCTTGAATAAATCCCCAGATTAAAAGTAATACATTTTGCCAGGATTTAAAAATACCTTTAGCAACTTTCTTATTGGAAATAACATATTTTTTCCGAGCAGAAATTTGATGCGTTAATGCGTTCCAAAAAAATTCCTCGTGTCTGGCACCACCGGTAGCGATGGTTCCATGACGAAGATATTTTATAACATAAGTGCTCAAAAAATTACCTTAGAATATATAATTTACCGAAATTTTTATCGAAAAATTTATCCGCACTGGTTTGGTAATTATCATATTGTTTACCGCTGGCATCTTTAACCACCACCCGGTACATATATAAACCATTGGCCAAAATACCGCCAAAATCATCGGTACCATCCCATACGTATTGAGAAATATTATTCCCGATATGCATAGGACCTAAATCTTCTTTTTTAATTTCTTTTACTACCCTACCGGTAATGGTCATGATTTGAATTTTCATATAATCCGGCACATCACTTCCGGTAAGGGTAAATACAAATCTGGCTTTGGTCGTAAATGGATTTGGATAAACAAATACATTAGAAACCATAGATTTGGTAATCACCTGAAAATTGATAATGTATTCATGGAATCCTGATTTATTTCCGGATTCATCGGTGGATTGCACATGTAATTCATAGTTGCCGTCAGTCAAATTTTGCGGACGGAACTCTACCCTTGCTTTATTATTATTGGAAATTGTTCCCGGTGTAAATGTCAATTGTCCGCTCATAAACGATACCGGCACCGGACTACCATCCGTTGGCCCTTTCATTGCGATGCGCATGGTAGAAGTATCAATTAATAATCTGGATTTATTTTCATCCTTATTAGTAATTACAATATAAGGTTTGGCAGAAACCAATTCCCCATCTTGTATATGTTTGCCATCAAAAGTGACATCAAGAATTGGATTTAATTTATCGCCGATAACATTAAATTTCTGGTTTAAAATATTATTATCATATAATAATTCCGGTTGATAATGCGGATTAGCAAATACACTTATAATATTATCCCCATCTAATCCAATGGATGTTGCAGTGGTGTTTAAAGTTATAAATGAATCCGGTTGCAAGGCCCTGGGATAATTGAAAGACCAGGCATTTTTTTGTCGGCCATTCACATCAAATATATTATATCTGATATAAAGATTTTTTCGGAATGGATATTTAGAAATATTAACAAAACGCAGATTCTGAATTTTAATGGTATCTCCTTCCCGCATTTGGAGTTTATTAAAATTAAATTTAGCATCCAAGGCTAAAGTACCTTCCGGTAATCCATCATAAAGAACGGTCCATATTTTTGTTTGTGCAGGTGTATGATAAACGGTATCTTTTAAATAAGTCGTCAATTGTAAATATGGGAACAAACGAGGATTGTATTTATTGGTATCAGAAATATTTAAAGAATACGTATTAAAACTATCTAAAATCTTTACAAACTTTTGATTGCTGTCCAATCCGGCAATATAAGTCATGTTTACATCTGTATTCGGAGTTTCCAAATGCTTTATCTTTTGATAAACACCTTGCCATTTGGAGGCAGGACCAACAATTGTAGAAGTAATGCTACCCGATGTTTTAGGCGAATTTAAAAATGCATTTAAAGTTAAAGTTTGTGCATCCGTAGAAATGCCATTTGGATTAAAGGATTTTGCACTGGTACCTTTGGTGGGTTGATTGACCTGTTTATAAGCTTCAGCTACCAAATGGCCATAAACTTGGGATGCTAAAACAAATGTAGTATTGGTATCATACATGGAATTTCCGTTCAAAGTTTTCATCACTTTTGAACCTAAATATTTAGAAAATGTATTAAGTGTAGCCGTATCAAAGGATGAATAATTTTGTGTATGACCGCGGGTAATTAATGCAATAAAATCGCCACTTGGGATAGAGCGAATAAAATTATTAAAATCCGCTCGGGAACCCACGTTACTTCCAGAGGTAAATCCCCCTGTATCTACCCGCATATCAAACATTTTATAATACCTGTTGGTAGGGGTGGAATTACAATCCTTGGTGGTAGCATACGGATCTTTTGGTAATAAAGTAATTTTATCAAATTGAATTACCACCATCGTAGCATTGGTACAAACCCCTGCCGTCATGGATAAATTACCTTGATTAATACCTAAGCCTGCTCTATAATAAGGATGCGTATTCAGGGTGATTTCCGAATACACATTTTTAAAATCGAATAATTTACCCAAAGTGTCCCAGGTAACATTATTTCCTGTTATGGATTTATATTGTTGCCAATGACTTTGTGACCATCCTTGAGGGCTGGCAGGCATATAGGTAAAGGAACGTGTGGACCATGCATCACCTTCCCCGGGTTTTACATCCAAGCGCGCGCGCCAATAAATAACCAAAGTATCATTGTCCGTTTTATTAAACGTCTTTAATAAATCGGCATTGGGCGTATATTTCATGATGGCGCTACCATTGATGTATCCCCGAATTTTTCTTGGGCTTCTAAAATTTTGATTGGTATCAATTTCAATATACGCACCGGTATTGTACCCGAATAAATTTCTATTTTGTACCACCAGCGTAGGTGTTGGCGTAGATACAATGGCATAATCCAAAGGATATAATTGACGAATACCATTACCATTTAAATAAAATTGATAACATTGGTAATTATTATTTTCATTGGATTCTTTTACCTTATTATCATAATCCAAGCTGACGCAAAAATTATTATTCCCTTGAGAGATGCCCGGTTGGTTTTTAATAATAAATTCATAGGTAGAATCATAGGCCAATGCCGGAAGTTTTTTGGAATAATAAAATGAATCTGCTAAGGTATTGCCCGGAAATTTCCGTTCAATTTTAATTTTAAAACTATCGGCCAAATGATAACTTCCCAAATTAACTACGTGTACCCTGAGGGTAATAAAAGGATCACCGGCAATGGCATAAATCGGATAAACACTGATTCCGTTATTCTGATCAAAAGTATAATCCGTTAAAGGCTGGTAAGGCAGTCTTATAGCAGGATCTCCTTGCAGTACCAAGGTATAAGCAATATTGCGCATGGTAGTGCTGGTATTATTACTAAAGCTATCAAAATCAAAATTGGTTTTCCACCAGGCCTCGCCTACCGTTTTACCAAAATTCCAATTATTTATATTATTGTAAAAATACCCCATTTGGGTAGATAAACTACTGGTATAAGTTACCGCACTATGCGACATCCAAATGATGGCGCCTGCACTAGGAGTAAACAATTGTTGATAGGCAATAAAATCATTTCCATCATAAGTAGGATTACCGAGGTTACATCCATTCATGTACATCACAGGGTATTTATGCGGATTTTTAATATCCGTTCCGGGGTCACCGATGGGAACCCCTAAAACTATACCGGATCCATGTCCAAAATAAGTCAGTAAGGAAGCACCGGCATTTATATGCGAACTAATTATTTGCGCAGAGGTTTGGTTTACTGCATTTGCACTATTGTTATAATAGGTCCAAACATTGCCACCAATTTTTGGCATTTGAATCGTATCCTTCAATTGATCTACCACGGCAGCAATTTGGTTTTGTACATCACCGGCATCTCCGCCTGCTACGTGTATAATATTTTTCATCCAAATAGCCGGGGACTGACTTTCATAATCTTTAACCTTATCCAAATAGGTACGTACAGAATCATTGGTACGTGCTGAAATTCTTCCCACGGCCATTTGAGGATTCAAGGTATTTAAATTATTATCCATACTACTCAAATAAAGGAGATCCGAAGGCGGACTGCCTATATTTGGAACAAAATCTTTATTAAAACTATTTTTTGCACGCATGGTGGAATACTCCATGCCACGACCGATAAATAGTAAAAATTTGGGTTTTACGGTTGCATTATTAAAAAACCAGGAAATGAAATTTTTAACTGCCAAAGCATGATGCTGTACCCCATAATAAAATAAATCATACAGACTTTCTACCGTATAAATACTCGGTTGATAATAAGTATTGGAATCATACTTAGTAGTTTTGCGGTATGCAGCATATTCCTTGGCCGAAGCCAATAATCTGGCAGAAGTAATGATAATATAATTTGAACTATTGGTATAATCAAAATTATTGACCAAAGGGTCGGAATTATCATAACTAAAAGTACCGCTTATGGCACCATCATTTATTTGGGTGGTATCATAAATAAAATAATGCGTAGGGGTTCCGTTATTACTAGCGTTAAAATTTACTGCCTTATTGGCCACAAAACCCAAATTACGCACTGCATGATCAATATCGTAAATAAAAGATTTTTTACCGGTACTTAGTTTAGTAAAAGTAAATAATGTGGTTGTATCAGTGCTATTATTGGTATAAGTAAAAGCATAAGGCAAGGTACTGACGGAAGAAAACAAGCGCCCGTAAGTAACACGAGCAAAAGCAATGGCTTGCAGATTTGCCGTATTTTGGGGATCGGAAGCCACTGACCAAACTTTAACTGTAATTGCATCACCGGCCAGGTCAGTACCATTAATACTCATTTTAGGGCCGATAAATTTAAATCCGGCATAGGTAAACGGTGAGGAGGAAGAACCGAAAACCGATCTAAAATTAGAAGCGGATTTAGATTTAACTTCGATATACAAACCATGATTATCTCCACTTTTATTTTGATCAGATTCGCCATACACGGGAACTTCCAAGACAGGATTGCCGGAAGCAGTATCATAACCCGGAGTTTGAATAGCAAAGGTGGCCGAATTCGGCATTTTTATAAAATTACTTAAATATCCCTCCCCCATCCAATATTCAGACATATAATATCCTACAGAAGGATCCACCGGTTTTCCCGGAAACCAAGCTTGATTCGGATAATTGGTTGCTACTTCGGTGAAAGTTTTAGGCGCCGTAAATGCAGTGGAAGTACCGGCGGCATCTTTTATTCGCTTATAAGTATCATTACTTTTCCATGTTAAGAAATATATTGAAGTATCGGTATAAAAGCTAATGGAACGCGTAGGCTGATCAGAAGGATTAGAATAAAATGGTGAATCTAATTCCCCCCTATTTTTCAAACCATAAAAATCAATATAATCACCGGCATCAAAATAGGCGTCAGTTCCTGGATGATATACAGCAATTGGTATTTGCTTACCTTGAAAGAATATTTGCGTTTCAGCAGGATTTTGGCCGCTTAAGCCCGCTGCACTGAGGTCTGAAAAGCTGATTCTATAAAATCCATCCTTGTAAACTTTGATTTTATAATACTTCTGTCCTTTATTGACCCATTCATTCCCATAAATAGTTTGCGCACAAATTTTCATAGGGAATAAACCTAGCAGTAAGAAGGAAAAACATATCCAATATAGTATTCTTTTCATATTGTGGGGACCAATATTTGAAACAAATATAATAGCACAATGAGGTTTAAACGACAAAGTACCTCAAAAATTTTATTGTGCTATGTGCAAGGAAAACGGAATAATCGTTTAAAAAACAGAGAATATTAATGGATTAATAATTCCAAATTAAAATTTAGTATCAGTTTCATAATAAAAAAAGGTGAGCATCCTTGTATTAGGAATACCCACCCTCGAGAGTGAATTACGATCAATTATTAAAATAATTGACTTCTTTTAGTATATAAAAATAAAACTATTGTCTAGTAATCAAAACATTACCTAGAAATAACCAATTTGCCTGTTTGAATTCCCTGCGGAGTAATCAGCATCACGGTATAAAGATTAGGGACCAAATGTTGTAGTTGAACGGTCTGATTATTTTCAGTAATCATGGTTTGATAAACAAGTTTACCTTGCATATCAGAAATAATTAAATGGCCTTTAGATTTTACTTGAATATTGCCTACACTGGGATTTGGATAAATAAAACCATTTTCGATACTTGGTTTGGAAACTAATATTCCTGTCATGACGCAATTATTTATATGCTGGCGATTTAAACTCCATTTATTAAATACATCATCCCATTCGTAAAAAGTGATGGTGCCATTGCCGTCAGCATCTAGGTTAGTAGAATCCATAGATACTTTTAACCAAGAATTATTAAAGCTTTTATTTATTGTAACATAATGTCCATCAGAAATGTAAGTCATGGAAGTTGAACTTTGGGGCTGAAATTTTGATGTATTAGGATCCATTAGTTCATAAAGACTAAAAGTATCTCTTCCGGCCGCATCGTAATAAAAGGAAGTACGAGCACCGAGGATAAGTTTTTGTTGACTCCAATCATAATAATAATTGCTATCACAAATTTTTAGACCATTGGTTCCATAAGTAATAGAGTCAATTTGATTATCAAAAAATGTATTAGTTTGATTATCAAAGGATAATTGATGATTTCCAACCATTTTTCCTTTAGCACTGTAAGAATAAATATTCCGACTTGTTTCATCATAAGTCATACCATTAAAAGTATACAGATGCTCTCTGATGATCCTTCCATTTTGATTAGTATCTGCCTGTGTATAACTATATTTAAGAAAGGTAGAACCGATGTAGAAAAAAGTTTGAAATTCAATAAGTTTACGATGTGAGTTGTAAATTAACTTGAAGCATAAGTTTTGATTGCTTAAGGAATCATAAATTTTATATAATTCCATTCTTCCATCAGGGCCGATATGTTGCTTTCCGGCACCGCCAAATGACCATTGGGAGCCGTTCCAAGTTCGATAGACTACTGAATCACAAAATTTAGGGGAGTAAATTTGATTTTGCCATACATCAAATATAGCTTGATCCTGAGCAGAGAGTTTTAGGTTAGAGGTACAAAAAAATAATACCCCAAAAAGGAGCGTGAGTGAGTGTTTCAAAATAAAAAAATTTAGTGTGTGCCTGCAAAATTACCTATTCCCCTAAATTCAAAAAATACT
>CAIKRV010000046.1 GCA_903829945.1 uncultured bacterium
AAATATTTATCTAATAACTTATATATCAAATATTTATAACTTCAAATGTTTAACTTTCGATAAACACCTCAAAAATTAAGGTGAAAATAATATGTTGAAAAGCATACCATTTGGCCAAAATCAACGTTTCAAATAGGACTAAATTATTAGGGATAAGATGGATGAAATAGAAAACCTGATTTTAAAAATTATTGCGATTTATTTCATCAAATAATGTATAATTATAAGAAATTTTAGTATTATCTTCGTGCAAGAATAGTTATGGAAGAATTAGAAGTCAAGACTCAAGAAGTAGTATCTCAGGATCAAATTAAAAATGCATTAAAAAGTTTCTTTGGATTCAATTCCTTTAAAGGGAATCAAGAACTTGTAATCAATAGTATTTTCCAAAAAAAGGACACTTTGGTGATTATGCCAACCGGTGGAGGTAAAAGTTTGTGTTACCAATTACCTGCTTTAATAAGCGAGGGTACCACTATTATTATTTCACCATTAATTGCCTTGATGAAAAATCAAGTGGATTTAATACGTGCTTTTGGTGGTAAACACGGGGTTGCCCATTTTTTGAATTCCTCTTTAAACAAAAAAGAAACTGAGCGGGTAAAAAGTGATGTTAAAAACGGAATCACTAAAATGTTATACTTGGCTCCTGAGTCATTAAACAAAGATGAAACCGTTGAATTTTTAAGCAATATAGTAGTACCCTTTGTAGCCGTAGATGAGGCTCATTGTATTTCCGAATGGGGACATGATTTCCGTCCGGAATACCGCAGAATTCGTGAAATCGTAGATACCATAGGCGGCAATATCCCTATTGTAGCTTTAACTGCCTCTGCGACACCTAAGGTACAAGAGGATATTATTAAAAACTTAAAAATGTCCAATCCTGAGGAATTTAAATCTTCCTTTAATAGGCCCAACCTATACTATGAAGTAAGACCTAAGGTTTCTAAAGGTAAAACCCTCAAAGATATTATTTCTTATATCAAGAAAAATAACGGCAAATCCGGTATTATTTATTGTTTAAGTCGAAAAAGCGTTGAAGAGTTAGCTGAAACGCTTCGTGTAAATGGCATCAAAGCCTTAGAATATCATGCCGGAATGGATGCCAATACGCGTGCGCGTCATCAAGATGCATTTTTGATGGAAGAAGTGGATGTAATTGTTGCCACCATTGCTTTTGGTATGGGCATAGATAAGCCCGATGTTCGCTTTGTAATTCACTATGATGTTCCTAAAAGCTTAGAAAGCTATTATCAGGAAACCGGTCGTGGCGGACGTGATGGTATTCTTTCTGAATGCATCATGTTTTATAGCAGTAAGGACTTATTAAAACTCGAAAAATTCCTTAAGGATAAACCGGTAGCTGAAAGAGAAATAGGCACTCAATTGCTCAATGAAATGGCTGCATTTTCTGAAAATGCCAGTTGCCGCAGAAAAGCATTATTACACTATTTCGGAGAAAATTTTGAGGAACACTTATGCGAAACAGGAAAAATGTGCGATAATCATCGCCATCCTAAAGAACGTGTAGAAGCAGAAAATGAATTGAAGCTGGTACTGGAAACAGTAGTAGCCATGAATGATAAATTCCATATTGATCATATAATTAATGTGCTCCGTGGCGAACGCTCGCAAATTGTGAAAAACTACGGGCATGATAAACTTGAAATTTTTGGGGAAGGCGATGAAAAAAGTTATGTTTATTGGAAATCTGTAGTTCGTCAGGCCTTGCTTGATAATTACCTTTCTAAAGACATTGAAACCTATGGCACCATCAATATTACTCCTAAAGGGGTGACCTTTATTGCCCAACCGCATCCATTTATGGTGGCCATTGATGTAGATTTTGGTAACTTAGATAATGACGATGAAGAAGGCATTATTGTAGCCAATAGCGGCGATGGCGGATATGATAAAAAATTATTTGCCGTACTGAAGGAATTGCGCAAAAAAATTGCGAAAGACAATAAGCTGCCGCCTTATATTATTTTCCAAGATCCTTCTTTGGAAGAAATGGCCATTAAATACCCCATAGATCAGCAGGAACTTGCACAAATTATAGGCGTTGGGGCTTCCAAAGCATTGCGATACGGACAACCATTTATTGAAGTAATTCAAAAATACGTTGAGGAAAATGATATAGAACGTCCTGATGATTTTGTAATGAAATCAGTAGTGAATCGTTCCGCGGTAAAAGTATATATTATTCAGAATATAGATCGTAAACTGTCCCTGGAAGATATAGCCCGTGGTAAAGGCCTAAGCATGGATGAATTGCTTTCTGAAATTGAAAATATTGTATTCAGCGGAACCAAAGTAAATATTAATTACTATATAGATTCCATTCTTGATAAGGATTACCAACAGGAATTATTTGATTATTTCCGTACTGCCGAAACAGAATCTATTGAAGAGGCATGGGATGAATTAGGCAAGGATGTATATTCCAAAGAAGAAGTTCAGCTGATGCGTATCAAGTTTATTTCTGAAATGGCCAATTAAAGCTTTTCATGTTAACTTCCATGCGTAGCAATTTAAAATCTGTATTTGGTATATTTTATATTTTTTTGCTTTCCTGCAAATGGGTCCCTGTGTATGCCCAAACAAATTCCGGATCTCCCGTCGGCTATAGTGTACCGATTGAAATTACCGAAAAAGACATTAGTACTTTAAAAGATTTTAATGCCTCCAAGGCTACTGTTTTTGGGGTGCACTTAGGCATGGAAATAAAAGATGCCCGATATGCCGTAGAAAATTTCAGCGGTTTCCCTTTGTCCTTTGAACAGGATAAATTTAACAATGATCGTTTTTATATTTACAGTAACAATGGGAAACGAAAAACCTTGGCCTACTTGCTATGGCCTGATAGAGATTCAGGCCTAAAAGAAATTATTTTATTTGAGGATGCCAAGGAATATATCCCCGGCGGCAATAATTTATTCAGCAAACAAGGATTGGATTCTAATTCTTTTTTATTTAAAACTTTCTTCGGAAGACCGGCCAAAAGCTTAGTGGAATTAAATATTGAATCCATTCATTTAAAAAATACCAGATATTATTTCCCCTCCCATGCTTTAGCTTTAGTGGAATGTGAAAAAGGTGAAGAAATAAAATACCAATTGGTTATTTATACCGTCAAATAGTCCTTATAAATTTTTACAAACCTCATCAAATACTTCCAAGGTTTGATAAATATCCTGATCGGTATGTGCCGCAGAAACAAACCATGCTTCAAATTGTGATGGCGGAGGAAATATTCCCTGTGCTAAAATACCATTGAAAAATTTAGCATAACGTTCCGTGTCTGCTGTTTTTGCAGTGGTATAATCAAATACCTTATTCCCGGTAAAGAACGGAGTAATCATAGAACCGTGGACAGCCACATGCATTGGTATGTTGTATTTTGTAGCTATAGTCCTGATCCCTGTAGCCAAAGTTTGTGTACGTGTATTTAATTGCACGTACAATTCAGGATTTTTAAGCAGTTCTAAGGTGGCAATACCTGCCGCCATAGCTATTGGATTACCGGATAAGGTTCCGGCTTGATAAACGGGCCCTAAGGGAGCCACAAGTTCCATTATTTCTTTTTTTGCACCATAGGCACCTACCGGCATTCCTCCGCCAATTACTTTACCTAAGCAAGTAATATCCGGCAATATGCCGTAATGATTTTGTACCCCACCAAAACCAATTCTGAAACCGGTCATTACTTCATCAAAAATCAATAGGGTACCATAAGTATGCGTCAGTGCACGTAATTCTTTTAAATAATCACCTTCCGGTAATACTACCCCCATATTTCCTACCACCGGTTCAATAATAACGCCTGCAATTTCCTCAGGGAAAGCTTCAAAAATTTCCTTCAAAGCTGCTATATTATTATAGGGAGCAATCAGGGTATCTTTTACCGTTTTTTCAGGAACACCGGCACTGGCAGGCAATCCATAGGTCATCAAACCTGAACCTGCTTCTGCCAATAAAAAATCGGAATGCCCGTGATAACAACCTGAAAATTTTACAATTTTTTCTCGTTTGGTGTATGCGCGTGCCAACCTGATGGCGCTCATTACCGCCTCAGTACCGCTATTTACAAAACGTAACATCGATATGGAAGGGAAAGCTTCTTTGACCAATTTTGCCAGTATAATTTCACCTTCAGTACTTGCTCCAAAGCAGAATCCATTTACTAAAGCAGTTTCAATATCCTTTAAAACTTTCGGATGCACATGCCCTAGAATCATAGGGCCATAAGAACCTACGTAATCAATATATTTTTTCCCGTCGGCATCATAAATGTAAGCCCCTTCCGCCCGACTAATAAATAAAGGCTGGCCACCTACGGATTTAAACGCACGAACCGGACTATTGACTCCTCCTACCAAATGTTTCTGTGCTTCTGCAAATAATAGCTGTGATTGTGACATAATAATACTGATGTGCTGCTAATGCAGCATCAAATTAAATTAATGTTTAAATTAATTGACTAAATCCTGCAATTGCGCAATGGATTTGAAAGTACCGGTAATAATCGGTGTATCTCTTAGGGTAAATAAGCGCGCTTCAGTACTTCTTAATTCATACACCAAATCAGAAAACTGAGGTAAATTTTCAGTTTCATATGCCACTACAAATTCCTGGTCTTGCATACCGAAGGAATATAAAAGTAATTGCGTAATTTCTCTGTAAGTTTTCCCAATTCTAATATGTTCATTCATCATTTCCTGACGATCCTCCCTGGTTTTTAAATACCATTCTGTCGTTTTACTGAATGGATAAATAATAAAATATGGTAAGCGTTCATCAACAAAAGGATCTAATTCCTGAGCGGATTTTTTTGCCTTGGAATAAACGGAAGGCTTGGTGACGCCCCAAAAACTTTCTACCGGATTAATATAAGCTCTAAATTTATTGGTCGCCTTTGCATTTCTTTCCATGAAAGATGCAATAGCATTATTTTCTTCAGCATCATCGTTACTCCAAACCAAAATATCATAATTTACATTGGTGGGATAAACTTGATAAAACCATACTTTTTTTGAAGCATTTTTTACAGCATTGCAAAAATCACCTAATACTTCTGCACGTTTGTCTGAGTTAAGGCTCCAAAAATGATGATTAAATCTAAAAAGAGCATAGTGGGTTATAATTCTATTTTCCATGTAAGCGTACTATTTAATAATTGCAAAGTTGCATCGATGAAGGCTTATTATTCAATGACATTTGTCATACTTTTAAAAAAAGTTCAAACCATTGATTAATAAATAATTATAAATTAAAAAGACGAGTTATGCCATCACCCGCAGGTTTTCTTGTTCCACTCGTAAAGCTACTTTTCGGAATTTCCCGATCACATCCCCGTCTAATTGCACCGGTGCATCTTCTTCCGTTTCAATAGTTGCAGAATCGACACTAAATAATTCAACATATTTAGAAGCGAGTATTTTTTTGGCAAATAATCTCCATAAAATAATGGGCGTTAGCCGAGCCGGAAAAGGCTTTACCAACACAATTTCAATTTTCCCGTCATGAATAATTCCATCAGGATTAATATAACAATTATTACCGAATTGATTCGAATTAGCAAAGCTTAAAATAAAAGCTTTCCCTTCATAAAGTAAGCTGTCAGATATAATTTTAACCTGGAAGGGTTTAAAATTCCATAAAGCTCTCCAGGTAGCCCTGACATACGTTTTAAATCCTCTCCCGGGAATTGAGGCAAACAAATAGCCTACAAAAGCATCAAATCCAATCCCTGCCACATTAAAAAAAGCTTGTTCATTTAAAAAGGCGGTATCCATCAAACTTACCTTATTTTGATTCAGAAAATTTATGGCTTTGCCCGTATTTAAGGGAATGCCCAAATGCCTGGCCAAACCGTTTCCACTTCCCAAAGGAATGATCCCCAAGGCAGTTTCTGTACCTATTAAGCTGGATGCAATTTCATTGATGGTACCATCACCGCCTACGGCTACCACGATATCAGTCTTCCTGAGTGCGGCTTCACGAGCCTCGCGCGAGGCATCACCGCGATAGTTTGTAAAATATATTTCAGGTTCAAAGCGTTGCTCATCAATATACTTGCCAATCAAATCAGGAATGCCTGCTTTGGTACTAATACCTGAAATAGGATTAATAATAAATAATAATTTCTTCTTGTACATTCGGTAAATTGGAACAAAGTTAATTAAGCATTGGTTTTTTAGGTAAAATTATTATCATAAATTTGTAAAATATACCTAACACCATGGGACGTAAAAAGAAAAATAATGCCGTTGCCAAAGTTCATAAGGAGCTAGATGGCTTAGACCTTCATATTAATGAATTTGGTGAAATTATATCCAATATTGATATTGAGAAAGTAAATAATTTCCTGAATAAAAATGTCCCTGACAAAAAACTGATTAATCGTTATGATGACGAATATCAACAAGAATTTAAAATTCAGGAACCGGAAGAAATTGATGAATTTGAAAGTTTAAGAGATATTGTTGAAGACGATGAAAAACCGCTGAAAGACGATGAGGAAGAATCAGAACATCACTAAGCTAAATGTTTTTAAATTTAACTTAATTTTATATTCTTAAGGCTCTATTTGTTATAAACAGTTTGTTATAGCGTCTTTTAATTTTTAAATACACCATTCGCCAAGCGCTCTTATCCCGGTCGGCAAATTTAATCACGATAGGATATTGCAAATAATATTACATCAAGCATAAATTCATAATTTACTCGTAAATTGTGCCCGTTTTAGAAGCAATATGAAAAGGCCAATTAGAGTTCTCATTGCAAAAGTCGGTTTGGATGGACATGACCGCGGTGCCAAGGTAATTGCCTCCTCTCTAAGGGATGAAGGCATGGAAGTAATTTATACCGGACTGCGACAAACCCCTGAAATGGTGGTGAATGCTGCCTTGCAGGAGGATGTTGATGCCATTGGCGTAAGCATCCTAAGTGGTGCACACAATACCGTATTCCCAAAAATTTTGGCACTGATGAAAGAAAAAGGCATGGATGATGTCCTGCTGACCGGTGGGGGTATTATCCCGAATGAAGATGTGGAACAATTGGAAGCCATGGGAGCCGGCAAACTCTTCCCTCCCGGAACAAATACCGCTGATATAGCAGCTTACATTACTGAATGGGTGTCTAAGCATCGTAATTTTTAAATAATAATCATTGTATAGTTCATGGAATTTAAGAACCTCCTTTATGAAGTAGCTGATGGAATTTGTACGCTAACCATCAACCGTCCCGATAAAATGAATGCATTAAATCAGGACACCATCAATGAAATAAAACAAGCATTCCAAGCCATTGAAGAAGATGATGCCGTAAAAGGCGTTCTTTTGACCGGTGCAGGTCCTAAAGCTTTTGTAGCAGGGGCTGATATTGCAGAGTTTTCAGCTTTTACCCCTGGTCAGGCAGAAAAAATGGCACAAAATGGCCATCGTACGTTCAATGAGGTGGAGCACTGTTTTAAACCTGTAGTTGCAGCCATTAATGGTTTTGCACTTGGAGGCGGTTGCGAACTGGCCATGGCTTGTCATATCCGGATAGCTTCGGAAAATGCACGTTTTGGACAACCGGAAATAAATTTGGGCATCATACCGGGGTATGGCGGCACACAAAGGCTGGTTAGGCATATTGGTTTTGCTCGTGCAGCAGAAATGCTCCTGACCGGAGATATGATTAATGCCAATGAAGCGAAGGAAGCCGGTTTAATCAGTAAAATTGTACCGCAGGAAAATTTAATTTCCACCGCTAAAGAATTGCTGAATAAAATAAGCCAGAAATCACCTTTAGCCATCGCACAAATTATTAAATTAATTAATCGCTATTACGAACATGAAAGCGGTGGGTTTGAAAGTGAAATTTCTGAATTTGCCGATTGCTTCAATACTGAGGATTTCAAAGAAGGAGTAAGTGCATTCCTTGAAAAAAGGAAAGCACAATTTACCGGAAAATAATGTCTTTCTTAAGAAACAATAAATACTTCCTCTTGCCCTTCCTCCTCTATATGATAGTGGGGGCCTATCTTAATATAAGCTACACGCAAAAGGATTTATTTTTTGCCATCAACTCACATTATTCCTCTCCCAGTGATTATTTTTTTAGATATTATACCAATGTCGGGGATGGGCAATTCTTTATTTGGGTGATTGTAATTTTGGCTTTTTTCAGATATCAATATGCGATCGTTGCACTCGTATCCTGGGTAATGCAAGGGCTTATTGTACAATTAATGAAACAAGTTATTTTTTCGGATCACGATCGTCCTTGGCTGGCATTATCCGCTGACCCTAAAATACATTTAGTGCACGATTTTCACCCCTTCGTTAATAATAGTTTTCCCTCGGGCCATAGCGCAACAGCTTTTTGTATGTTCGCTATTTTAAGTTTTATGATCCCTAAGAAATGGTTTGGGCTTTTGTTTTTTATCTTAGCACTTGCCGTTGCTTACTCTCGTATATATTTGGTGCAACATTTCTTTTTGGATACCTATTTCGGTGCCATTATTGGCATAGCTTGCGCCTTATTTTCTTATATAATATTTATGCCCCGACTCAATACTGTTTGGGGCCATAAAAACTTAATCACCCTAAAGCCCGAGGACAAATGAGAAATTATATTATCCTTATTTTTATAGGTGCCTTGCTATTTATCCCATTTTTGGGGGCTGTTCATTTGTTTGATTGGGATGAAATAAATTTTGCAGAATCGGCCAGAGAAATGTTGCTGACGCATAATTTCAGCAGAGTTCAAATTAATTTTCAACCGTTCTGGGAAAAGCCTCCTTTATTTATTTGGATGCAGGCCTTATCCATGATGGTATTTGGGGTCAATGAATTTGCAGCACGCTTTCCAAATGCTATTGCCGGGATTTTAACTTTATGCTTAATTTATCATGTGGGCACAACGTGGAAAGATTCACGCATGGGTTGGCTCTGGGTATGGATGTATATAGGTTCATTCTTACCGCACTTGTATTTCAAATCAGGCATTATAGACCCATGGTTTAATTTATTTATTTTCGCCGGTATTTTTCAATTGAGCAAGCTGAGTAATCGAAACAATTATCGAGATTTAAAACGCTTGCGCATCGCTGCTGCCGCCGGATTATTTATAGGTTTGGCCGTATTAACCAAAGGACCGGTCGCATTATTAGTCAGCGTTATTTGCTTAATAGTCGTATGGATTCGAGGTAGAATGGTAAGCATTATTCAATGGAAGGAAATATTTACTTTCTTAATTATTGCAGGGCTCATTTCATCGGCATGGTTTGCACTGGAAACTTTAAAAAACGGACCTTGGTTTATCGTTACTTTTATCAAGTATCAATTGCGCTTGATGAGTACGGAGGATTCAGGGCATGGCGGACCCATTTATTATCATTTTGTCGTATTACTTTTAGGATGTTTTCCTGCTTCCATTTTTGCACTAGGTGCCTTTAAACAAGATTTATCGGAAAGCTATGTATCCAGAAATGGAAAACTTTGGATGAGTACTTTAATTATAGTGGTATTGGTTATTTTCAGTTTAGTGAAAACTAAAATCATTCATTACTCCTCCTTGGCATGGTTTCCACTAACTTATCTGGGAGCATTTTACTTAAACAAACTACTTTATACCACTCAAAAATCATTTAAATGGTATCATTTGGGCGGATTATTTTTAATTGGCACTGCCTATGCGGTTGCCCTATTTGTCATTCCGTTTGTTGATATATTTAAAGCCCAAATTGAGCCCTTTATCGGTGATAAATTCGGTAAAGCGGCGCTCTATGCCAATGTTCATTGGAATCCCTGGCTTTCATTGGTAGGCGTCATCTTTTTTATGATTTTATTAATTAGTATTTTACTATTGCGAAATATGCGTAGTCAATTACTGGGATTAGGTCTCCTTTTATTCAGTACTATTGTAAGTGTACAATGCATTGCTTATTTATACTTACCCAATATAGAAGGATATTCCCAACGGGCCGCCATTGACTTTTTTAAAAGCAAACAAAATGAAAATTGCACCGTCGAAGTTTTAGGTTATAAAAGCTATGCCCAATACTTTTATACTATGAAACAAGAACCTAAGGACACCAATGAATCCAGGACCTATTATTTATTAACACATAACAGTAATAAACCGGCTTATTTTATATCTAAAATTGATCGCTACGAAGAGCCGATGAAAAATTATCATTTAATAAAAACCGGAGAAGCCAACGGATTTGTATTTTTAAAGAAAGAAACTCCTCCGGATACTAGCCAATCTGCCCGCTGACACGGTGATAAATAATTTTGGGATTCCATGGCAATGCTTCACCGTAAAACATTCTTTTGGCAGTTCTGAAAATATTGAAATTTTGTTCTTCCAAATATGTTTGTGCAGTAGTATTTAATGCAGGCACAATCGCAAAATCTTTCTGCTGCATTCTAATATTTAATAAAGTTAAGCCTGCCCTTTCATTCATGGCTACAACATAACCTTCATACATATCCGGTAAATAAAAACCAAGCAATTCCCCTTGCTCCACATACAAATATGCATGATCTAAATAATGCTCTAAACGCATAGATCTATGTTCTCCACAAGCCATTCGATCTAAATAAAAAATAGCTTCTTTAAATTTTTCATGATAAGGAATAATACACTCGATGCTACTTTCTCCCGGTAGTAAACATGCACCACGTCGAAAAACATATTCCCCTTGAATTTTAAAACCTAATTTTTCATACACAGATTCTCCCAATGGGGTAGCCACCAAATAAATACTTTTATAATTTCGCTTTAATGCTTCTTGCATTAAATGTGCTGTAATTTTTGCCCCTAAGCCTTGGCCTCTATGGGAATTCCTAACGATAATATGCGCCAACCAAGCAGTATCTTGTTGAAAAATACAATTGCCAATACCGATAATCTGATGATTTTCCACCACCTTAATCGGGAAATAAATTGAAGCTGTAGTATACGCATGTAAAAATGGACTGATATCATTCCAATCCGGCGGTTGTAGTTCCAAAGCCTCATTTACATCATTTGGCAACAATGCTGAAATCTGCATAGTAGAATTTAATAAAATAGCCAGCGCATCATTTCTTTCCAACTTGTTTTTTTGCCATACAATAATATTCCTATCCTGTATATTTTTCCTGCAAGGATGGTGGTACAAATAAATCCTACGATTAAAATTCCGGCGGATAATAATAATTGCCACAAAGGAACATCAAAAGGCAGGCGCGCCATCATAATGACGGGTGCAGTAAATGGAATTATTGATAAAGTAACAGCTAAGCTGCTATCAGGATTACTAATCACGGCGGGCACCATAGCAATGGCTACTATTATCGGTAATGAAATCGGAAACATGAACTGATACAAATCGGATTGACTATCTACAGCCGCTGCACATGCTGCAAATAATGAACTGTACAATAAATATCCTCCAATAAAGTAAAATACAAACATGAATAACAATAGCGGTAAATTTAAAGTAGCCACGGCTCCTGAAATTTTATGCATGGCTGTTTGCGTAGCTGCATCCACCATCCCTGAAGCAGGGCCATGTGCCATACTTTGCACCATGTGCAACTGATCCGGTGAGGGACTAAATATTAATCCTATCAATAAGGTACTAAGAAAGGTTAGAATTACCCAAATAATAAATTGGGTTAGTCCCACCAAAGCAATTCCTATTATTTTCCCCAGCATCAATTGGAAAGGCTTTACGGACGAAATAATAATTTCAACAATTCTATTTTGTTTTTCTTCTTGTACGCCTCTTAAAACCATGCCCCCATAGAGGAAAATAAACATATAAATCAAGAAACCGCCACCAAAAGCCGCGGCACTTGCTGCAGCGCTGCTACTTTCTTTTTCTCCATTTCCGGTTTCTGCTCTTACATTTAAGGTGACCTTAGTGTTTAGCGTATCCATTAAGGAATTGCTAATTTTCAAATCTCTTATTTTTAATTCCTTTATTCTATTTTCTAAAGCTGTTTCAATTTTATCACTAAAATTTAAACCTACATTTTTAGTACTTAATAATACCAATCCTTCAGGTTTAAAAATATTAAAACGATTGGGAATATGCAATATTAATTGTGGGCCATTTTTTTGTTTCATCATTTCCTTTTCATGGGAAAAACTTTGTTGAGGATATTTAAATAATATGCCTTCTTCATTTTCCAGATGATATTTAAAATTTCCACTTTCATCTATCACATCAATGGTTCTTACTTCTTGGCCAAATTTATTTGCAATCAAAGGCAAGGTAATTAATAAACCATATAAAATTGGAGCAATTAAAGTAAGTATAATGAACGCCTTATTCCGAACTCTGGTAATGTATTCTCTTTTTATAATTAATAAAATCTTATTCATGGGAACTGCCTCCTACCAGTTGAATAAATATATCATGGATACTTGGTAAAACTTCTTTAAATAAAGCGATGGTACCGTATGGAATAAAAGTTTTGAGCACCTCATTCGTGGCCATGGATGCACCTACTTTAAAGCTGATATGTTGCGAATGTTCTGAAACTTGTTTTTGAGATAATAAATGAAAATCTCTGAGTTCATGTAGCGGCAATTCCTGATACAAATCACTGATGATCATTTCATAAGTATGGGTTTTAAATTGATGGCGAACTTCATTGACCGGACCATCGATTACTTTTTTGGAATGATTAATTAAACAAAAATTATCGCATAATTCTTCCACGGATTCCATACGGTGGGTAGATAAAATAATACTGGTCCCCTGAGCTTTTAGTTTCAGTAATTCTCTTTTAATAATCTCAGCATTGACGGGATCAAAACCGGAAAACGGCTCATCCAAAATCAATAAATCAGGCTTATTTATCACCGTACTGATAAATTGTATTTTTTGCTGCATTCCTTTGGATAACTCTTCTACTTTTTTATTCCACCAATCTTCAATTTTAAGCACCTCAAACCAATGCTTAATTTCTGCCATGGTAGTTTCCTTGGATAATCCTTTGAGTTGGGCCAAATATAAAATTTGCTCACCTACTTTCATTTTTCGGTATAGTCCGCGTTCTTCGGGCATATAACCGATTGAAAATACATCAGAGGCGGTCATTTTATGGCCTTTGAAAATTATTTCTCCTTGGTCTGCCGCAATGATTTGCGTAATAATACGAATTAAGGTGGTTTTGCCTGCACCATTCGGACCTAATAGTCCGAATACTGTACCCGCCGGTACGTGGATACTTACATCTTGCAAGGCTATATGCTTGGCATATTGCTTGTAAATGTTTTTTGCTTCTAAAATATTCATAGTAGCATCATTCCTCACGCAATATTAATTAAAATTATGCACTGATAGTTCAATTAAATGCTAATATAAAATGAATTTAACAACAAATATTATAACATAAGGTAGACATCTATCAATGAAATATTTGCAATCAATAATAACAAAAAAAAGGAGTTAAAAATATTTAACTCTTTTCCTATATTGTGCCATAATCGGACTTAGTGAAATATTTCCTTTACTTTATCAAAAAAGTTCTTTTCTTCTTTACTCCTTTTAGGCATAAAGTTTTCAGAACTGCGAATTTTGGTCATGGCTTCTTTCTCTTCATGACTAAGGTGTGTAGGTACGTAAACGTTTACAATCACCAATTCATCACCTTTTCCATAGCCGTTCAGGTCAGGAATACCTTTATCTTTAAGCTTAAAAATCTTGCCCGGTTGGGTGCCAGCAGGAATGGTAATTTTAGCACGTCCATCAATAGTTGGAACTTCCAAGCTGGTCCCTAAAGCGGCATCAGCAAAATTTATATTTAAATCATAAACAACATTGTTGCCTTCGCGCTGCAATAATGGATGTTCTTCTTCTTCAATAACTATAATTAAATCACCGGGAACTCCGCCTTTAGGTGCAGCATTTCCTTTACCGCTCATGGATAATTGTACCCCGTCAATAACACCTGCAGGAATATTTAAAGTGAGGACTTCCTCGCCTTTAACACGGCCATCACCATGGCATACTTTACATTTATCAGTTATGATTTGCCCTTCGCCATGGCAGGTATGACAAGTCGTAGTAGTGTACATTTGCCCCAGGGGCGTATTGGCTACTCTACGCAATTGTCCTGAACCATTACAGGTAGGACAGGTTTTGTTGGCATTCGGATTTTCTGCCCCGGAACCATGACATTGTTCACAGGCAATATCTTTTTTTACTTTTATTTTCTTTTCTGCGCCTTTGGCAATTTCATCAAGTTTCATTTTTACTTTGATGCGCAAATTGGTCCCTCTATATACCGAACGACCGCGTCCGCCATTGCCACCGCTACGATTCCCAAAAATATCAAAACCGAAAATATCCCCAAAATTGGAAAAGATATCATCCATATTCATATTGGCACCGCCGAAGCCGCCGGTATTGCCCATGCCGGCATGACCAAAACGATCATACTTGGCACGTTTATCCTCATCGCTCAATACTTCATAAGCTTCTGCTGCTTCCTTAAATTTATCCTCAGCACTCTGATCACCCGGATTTTTATCAGGATGGTACTTGATGGCCTGACGGCGATACGCTTTTTTTATTTCGTCCGCTGAAGCGGATTTATCCACTTCAAGAATGTCGTAATAATCTCTTTTTGCCATGTTGAATTATTCGCCAACCACCACTTTAGCATGGCGTAGCACTTTTTCGTTTAGTGTATATCCTTTTTGTATTTCGTCTATGATTTTGCCTTTCATTTCTTCATTGGGCGCAGGTATGGTAGTTAATGCATCGTGCAATTCACTGTCAAAAACTTTCCCTTTGGATTCAATTACTTTTAAGCCTTCATTTTCTAATAAGGATTGAAATTTCTTAAAAATTAATCCCATACCTTCTACTAAAGCAGCCTTATCTTCCGTTTGAGCAGATAAAGTAATGGCACGTTCCAAATCATCATATAACGGCAATACTTTTAATAATAAATCTCTGTTGCCATATTGAATAAGTTCTGCCTTTTCCTTATTGGTCCGGCGTCTGAAATTCTCAAAATCGGAATAAAGTCGAAGATATTTTTCATGCAATTCAGCAGCACGTTGTTTTTCTTTTGATAATTCATCCTCTGACGTGTTGTCAGTATTTACATCCGTATTGGCCGCCTCGCTAAATTCCTGATCGGCTGTTTCATCTATCTTATTTTCCAATGTATTATTATCCTTTTCTTCTGAATTTTTATTTTTACCGAACATATAATTATTCTTTGCTTTTTTATTGACAAGTTTTTTGCCAAATTAATAAAATTGACATTGTGTCAGCAAAGCACTAAGCTTGTTTAGTTTCTTCTTCGCTTAACCATTGCCTTTAAATAATAGCTAATCATTCGATAATCCAAATTGGTAGCAATTACTTTTCCATCCCCGTCTACCAAAGTGCCGCTGGGTATAAAGCTGACATAATAATCACTCACTGCCTGAGACCTCCATCTGGCAAAATCACAAACATGGCCTTTCCATGAAAGTTTATCTTCATCAATAGCTTGTACCCAATCATTTTGATTCACATCTAATGAAACACTTAATATTTCAAACCCATTACCATGTTCAAATTTTCGGTCCTTGTATTTATTGTACAAGGCCACCACTTTATCACTCACTTCTCTACAAGGATGGCACCAAGAAGCCCAAAAATCCACCAAAACTATTTTACCGCGATAAGAGGAAAGCGAAATAGTTTCACCATTGGGATCAGTCATGCTTATTTCAGGTGCCGGAGAACCTTCTTTTAAACCCTTAGGACTGAACGCAGCATATTTGGTATTTCCCCATGGAGTAAGGCATGGAAGCATCAAAAAAAACAATACAAAAAGATTCCTCTTCATAAATTTTAATTGGCAGATACAGTCATTCTTTCTATTCCGGCGCCAAGTGCATTTAAACGCTCATCAATTCTTTCATATCCTCTATCTATTTGCGCTATATTTTGAATGGTACTGGTACCGTGAGCCGAAAGGGCTGCAATTAATAAGGCTACCCCCGCACGAATATCCGGAGAGCGCATGCTGATGCCCCTCAATTTCGATTTCCTGCCCATGCCCATAATAGTGGCACGATGCGGATCACAAATAATAATTTGTGCACCCATATCAATCAAGTTATCGACAAAAAATAATCTGCTTTCAAACATCTTCTGATGAATTAAAACATTTCCTGTAGCCTGTATGGCAGTAACCAATGCAATACTGATTAAATCCGGTGTAAAACCGGGCCAGGGTGCATCGGCTATGGTTAATATTGATCCGTCAATATTGGTTTCAATTTCATAAGCATCCTGAGCAGGCACCAGAATATCTTTTTCCCCTATGGTAAATTGAATGCCTAAACGACGAAATATTTCAGGAATAATACCCAGTTCCTCAGGGCGACAATCCACGATTTTAATTTCAGAAGCAGTCATGGCCGCCAAGCCGATAAAACTTCCAATTTCAATCATATCAGGCAAGCAAGTATGGGTACAACCTTTAAGGCTGCTTACCCCTTGTATTTTTATTAAATTGGTACCAATGCCTTCAATTTTTGCACCCATGCTATTCAGCATTTTGCATAATTGCTGAAGGTAAGGCTCACATGCTGCATTATAAATTTGAGTTTCACCTTTAGCCAATACTGCCGCCATTACAATATTGGCGGTACCCGTTACGGAAGCTTCATCTAAAAGCATAAACTTCCCTACCAGTTCCTTGGCTTCTACTTTGTAAGCACTAACTTCAGGATCATAGGTAAATTTAGCCCCCAAATGCTCCAGTCCGGTAAAATGCGTATCCATTCTTCGGCGGCCAATTTTATCTCCGCCGGGCTTAGGAACTACCCCGCGTCCAAAACGTGCCAATAATGGTCCGAGAATTAATAAAGAGCCACGAATGGCACTTCCTTTAGCAAAAAAATCTTTGGTATTTAAATAATCTAAATTGATGGCATCCGCTTTAAAGCGATAGGTATGTTCGTCCATTTTATGAACTTTAACCCCCATGCCTTCCAATAATTCAATCAGCTTTAAAATATCTAAAATGGCCGGTAAATTGGAAATTACTACTTCTTCATTGGTCAGAAGTGTAGCAGCCAATACCTGCAAGGCTTCATTTTTTGCACCTTGAGGTTTAATAGCTCCGTGGAGCTTGACCGGTCCATTAATTTTAAATGCTTCAATAGCTGCCATAAATTACTTAGAACGATTATTACCCGGTTTATTATTTTTATTCCTGTTATTGAGATTATTTTTAAAATTGGATTTTTGTTTAAAATCCTTTTTCTTATTGGCTCCGCCGCCTTGGTACGATTCCGTATGGGCCGCAAATTCATTGATGACACTCATATCAACTTTACCATTGGTCATTTCACGAATATTATCCAAGACTACGGAATCTGGCACTTTATCATTATTCCACATCCAATAGGCCATTTTCATATAAGAGGCCAAGGCATTGCTAAAAGCAGTTTTCTCCGGACCTTCTTCCATCGTACTGGCATATTTCAACATTTCCTCTACCGTTTTGCCATAGTGACGGTATTTAATACGATTATGTGCGTAAACAATAGGTTTGGCTTTGGTAAAAAGTACAGAATTGGCCTCCGGTTTTCCGAAGGGACTATCTACATCCAATTTAAAATTGGTTAAAACATACAGATGATGCCAAAGCTTTTGCTTGGGATCGCCTTGCTCCTTAGGTTGAGGATTAACCTGACTCATGATGTGTATTAGTGCATTGGCAGCACGAAGACGTTCTTCACGATCTTCTATTTTGCAAATATATTCGGCAAGGTTTTGAACGGTTCTTCCGTATTCCGGAATCACCAATTTGCCACGTGCTGTATTATATTCCATTTGTAATACTTTATTGACTGACTTGGGATGTATTTCTTCCATTATGATGCGAAGTTATCGTAAAATTTTCATTTTGGCATACTTAAGCAGTATCTGTTTTTCACCAATCTGCTCAAAAACGATGGAGGCTTTTTTATCTTCAGGCTTGCCTTCCACCAATAGCACCTTGCCTTTTCCAAAGCGATTGTGTTCTACTTCCATGCCTGCCTCCAGCTGACTTAAATCCTCTGCTTTGAAGTCTGCTAGTGCCTGATAAGTAGGCGCTTTAGGGACTACTTTTAAAGGCTTTGGAGAGCTATATGGCGAAGCAATTTGCTGTTTGGGTGCAGTGGCTTGCTTGGCGGTTTTAAGCTGATAATCCAAAAAACTAGGGTTTATTTCATCAATAAATCTACTGGCTTCGGAATAGGTCATTTGCCCCCATTTAAAGCGAGATTCTGCGAAGGATAAAAATACCTTGGTTCGTGCTCGTGTTAAAGCTACATAAAACAATCTTCTTTCCTCTTCCAAATCTTCTCTGGAAGATAGACTCATTTGTGAAGGAAATAAATTCTCCTCCATGCCGACAATATATACATACGGAAATTCCAATCCTTTGGCCGCATGAATGGTCATTAAGGTTATTTTTTCAGTGGTATCTTCATCTCGATCGGCATCAGTAAGTAAGGCAATATCTTGCATAAAAACGCCCAAATGCTTTTCTTCCAAATCACTGCGTTCAGCAAATTCTTTAATACCCCCTAATAATGCTTGTACGTTTTCGTACCGATTGATGCCTTCCAAGGTTTTATCTTCAAATAATAATTTTAATAATCCACTGGCCTTGGCCATTTCAGAAGCAAAATCATAGGCATCGGATGTAATCACTTGGGAATTAAAACGCCGTATCATAATACCGAATTCACCCACGGCTTTCTTTATTCTGGAATCGAATGGAAAATCATTAATATGTTCCACAATATCCCATAAACTTAATTCCATTTCATTGGCCAATAAAATCATTTTATTGAGGGTGGTGTCCCCAATGCCTCGAGCCGGATAATTAATGACGCGCTTTAACGCTTCTTCATCATTCGGATTAAGTGCCAAACGATAATAAGCCAATAAATCTTTAATTTCTTTTCTTTGATAAAAAGATAAACCTCCAATGATTTTGTATGGCAGATTTAATCGGCGCAATGCTTCTTCAAAAGCCCTGGACTGAGAATTGGTCCGGTACAAAATAGCAAAATCCTTTGGCGATAAATGCTCACGCAAGGACTCCTCAAAAATGGAACTGGCCACATAAGTACCCTCTTCATTATCCGTTAAAGCTTTAAAAACTTTAATTTTATTTCCCGGTTCATTATCTGTCCAAATTTCCTTTTTAAGTTGATACTTATTTTTCTTAATAATATCCGAAGCCGCATCCACAATTGTTTGTGTTGAACGATAATTTTGCTCCAGTTTATAAACCTTTAATTCCGGATAATCCTTTTCGAAATTTAAAATGTTTTTAATATTCGCACCGCGAAAGGCATAAATACTTTGAGCATCATCCCCTACTACGCAAATATTGGTATGTGCTGCCGCAATTTTTCGAATAATTAAATATTGTAAATGATTGGTATCTTGATACTCATCCACCATTACATATTTAAATTTCTGTTGATATTTATTAAGAACATCAGGGTGTTCCGTAAATAGCTGATACGTTTTCAGTAATAAATCATCGAAATCCATCGCTGATGCCTTTAAGCAGCGCTTAACATACAATTCATATAAAACCCCTATTTTGGGCTTTCCGGCACTTAGGTCTTCGTGCTGAATGTCATTATTTTTTTGATAATCACTCCAGGTTACAAAATTATTTTTAGCCAAGGAAATTCTGGAAAGTATATAATTAGGTTTATATGTATCAGGATTTAACCCTTCCTCCTTAACTATAGTTTTTATTAAACTTTTGGCATCATCCGTATCATAAATGGTAAAATTGGGCGGGAAGCCCAGCTTTACGGATTCGATACGTAATATTTTTGCAAATACGCTGTGGAAGGTACCCATCCACAAATTGCGGGCTTCTGTCCCTACCATGGCCTCGATACGATGGCGCATTTCTTTTGCGGCCTTATTCGTAAAGGTTAATGCTAAAATATTAAATGGCTCAATGCCTTCATGGATTAAATGCGCAACCCGAAAAGTTAATACTCTTGTTTTTCCCGAACCGGCACCTGCTACAATCATCATTGGCCCGTCAATGTTTTCAACCGCTTGGCGTTGGATGGAATTTAATTCATCTAGATAATTTTTCATGCGGAATAAATACTTGGCTCCTGTGCCGGTATTTTTAGAAATTTAAGGCATACAAAAATACTATTTATGCGCTGCAATGTCATGCAATGCTTAAACATTTTATAGCATCCACAACAATAAGAAGATACAAAAAAAGGTTGCTTTGCAGCAACCTTTTTAATATTTAAAAACCTAAAGGTTTTATTTTTTCTTTTCAGCGATTCTGGATTTTTTACCTTTCAATTCGCGTAGGTAATAAATCCTTGCACGACGTACACGACCGCGCTTATTCACTTGAATTTTATCAATATTTGGAGAATGAACCGGGAAAATACGTTCTACACCTACGCCGTCAGAAATCTTACGAACGGTAAATGTTTCGGTGCCACCGGTACCTTTACGTTGAATAACAACGCCTTGGAACGGCTGTACCCTTTCTTTATTTCCTTCACGGATTTTATAGTGAACGGTCACAGTATCACCAGCTTTAAATTCTGGGATATCATTCTTGATGAATTCTTTCTGGATTTCTTTAATGATGTCTTGCATACTAATCTCCTTACAAAAAATGAACGAGGGTGCAAAGGTAATAATTATTTTATATTTTCACATTCCATTCTTGGTATTTTTTTATAAGTTTATTGAAAATCAAACTTTTCTACTTCCATTTTCATCCAGGTTTTTAGTTTGCCATTGTGTTATTATCCTAAAATAGCTATCTTTGAGGTACATACATAGAATTATGAAACTAAGCACCTATAAGAATCTTATCTTACTGTCTTTCTTATTATTAGGAATTTGCGTTCAGGCCCAAATTCCAAGCAATGGCAATATTCTTTGGCTACGTGCCGATAAAGGGGTGGTATTGGACGCCAAAGGAAATGTGCGTTCCTGGAATGACCAAAGCGGCAATAAATACAATGCCACACAATCCACCATCAGCTTAAGACCTAAAGTAAATGCCAAAGGTGCCAATGGACACCCATCCATCAAATTTGATGGGGTGGATGATTATTTGAGCTGCCCTTCCAAATTTCCGACCAAAAAAAGTTTTACCGTTATTACGGTGGTTCGCTTCAATAGTTTGTCGTCTTATAATACCATTATCGGCGGCAACAGTTCTTTTATTTTGTGGGGCGGTTATACCAATAAACCTGCACTCTGGTACAATTGGGTAAATGTAAATACTTCAAATAATCCTGTTTCCAGTTCTTTTTCCGTAGTATCGGCTATTGCAGATACTGTGGCTAAAAAGTCTTATATTTATATTAATGATAGTTTGAGCAGTGCGACTAAAGATACCATGCAAAATACTGATAATGGTTTAAATATTGGATCATTTTATGGCGCTTATACGCTATGGGGAGAATTGGCGGAAGTAATAATTTATAAACGTGCCTTATCCAGTGTAGAATATGATTCCGTATATAATTACTTAAACGGAAAATATTTAATTGACGGGAAAAATCCGAATCTTAAACTGACCAAAGCTCCCTCCTATTTTCAATTTTACCCGCGTGATGCCAATGATAGCGGCACAGCTAAGTTTAGAGGCAATGTAGTAGTCAGCGGATATGATTCCGTGAAAATTAATGTGTACAGAAATGATACTTTCCATAAAAGCATCAGTAAGCCATTAACTTATAGCAGCGGGATAGCGCCTTTATCCTTTGATGTAAAATTTAAGTCCGAACTGGCCGAATATGCTTTTGAAATACATTTAAAAAATTCAAGTACGGATTCAATTGTTTATTATAAATCTTCCATTACGAGTGGGGATGTATTTATTATCAATGGTCAATCCAATAGCATTGCTTCCTCTACCCTCTCCAATTATACCAACGAATATGTACGAAGCTTTGGCTCAAATACCGCCGCCAGTGACGGCGACCCTACGGATACCTTCTGGGGAGAAGGAACAGGCGCTAATTTCGTAAACTTTCCTACCGGTTGCTGGGGCATTGTTTTGGCTCAAAAACTTAAAGAAAAACATCATATTCCTATCTGTATTCTTAATGGTGGTGTAGGCGGTACGCCTGTAAGTTTTCATTTAAGAGATGATGCAGATCCGGAAAATTTAAAAACCAGTTACGGTCGATTGCTTTATAGAATGCGTAAAGCCGGATTGGATAGTAGTGTCAAAGCCATTATGTGGTATCAGGGTGAAAGTAATGGTTTGAGCGGATACTCCTATCAATACCATACTTTGTATAATAGTTGGAAAAAAGATTATGTCGGATTCCAGCATTTATACATAGTACAAATTCATACCGGATGCGGCGGCGGCAATGGCAATCATTGGCCTTTACGAGAATTATTGCGCACCTTGCCCGATACTTTAGGCCATGCTTCCGCAGTATCTACTTGCAATTTGCCGAGCCATGATGGTTGCCATTATTATAAGAACGGTGTAGTGGACGGGTATGATAGCTTAGGCTTGCATATTTTCAGAATGCTGGACAGGGATTTTTATGGCAGTACGGATACTTTAAATATTAATCCGCCGAATATTCAAAAAGCCTTTTATACGGATTCCACTCAAAGAACCATCGGAATTTTATTCAGAGAAAAAAATGCCGGCTTGCACTGGACAGCCGATGATACTGTTCCGGATTATTACAATAAACCAACCATTTTTAATATTCGTCATGCCTTTTATCTAGATCATATTTTTGGACACGTTACTAAGGTATTTACTTCCGGGGATACTTTAAAACTATCCTTAGATACCAATATGCGTTTTTCTAAAATCACCTATATTCCGGATATGCTTTATGAAAATACTTATACCACCTACGAAGGGCCTTGGTTAATTAATAAACGCAATATCGGAGCACTGACTTTTGATTTATTCCCGATTGATACTTTTGTTCCGCCTACCCATGCCTCCTTATCGTTCAATGCAGTTAATAATTGTATTGGTGGTACAACTACATTTTTAAATACCAGTACGCTGAAGTTAGGAAGCTTCACTAATTGGTATTGGGATTTTGGGGACGGCAATACCTCTACGGTAGCTAATCCAATTCATAAATATGCCGCAGCAGGAATTTATCATATCCAATTAAAATCTCAAAATACGACCGGCATTAGTGATTCTATCAATACCATCATCAAAATTGATTCCTTACCGAATGCTCATTTTTATAAATCTTCGGTAAATGGATTTACTTATCAATTTACTCCGGTGGATAGTACTTTAAGTACCTATGCCTGGGACTTTGGGGATGGCAGTTATTCCAATCAATTTTCAAAAAAATATACTTATAGTACCGTCGGGGAATATCATGTTAATTTAAAAGTAAGTAATAGCGATAATTGTCAAAACTCATGGACGGATAGTCTTAATATTATGATTACCGGAATAAGTCCTGAAAGCACAAATGCAGCATCCTTGCAAATTATCCCTAATCCATTCCAAAATAATTGTACCATTAATTTTAGCTTGGCAAAATCCTCCGAAATTAAATTGGTATTATTAGATAATTTGGGAAATACCGTCAGTACCTTAATAAATACTTATAAAAACGCAGGTACTTATCAATATAATTTAAATGCCGCTGAATTAAATTTATCCAAAGGTATTTATCAATTACTCTTGCTAAGCAATGACAATATTATTCAACGCAAACTGATCAAATTATAAATATTAATTTAAACAAAAAAACGGCCACCATGGTGGCCGTTTTTTTTCACTTGATTACGATTACTGACCTTCAATATATGGTTCTTCTTTTTTAACCGGTGCGGGTTTTATAGCAAATATCATATCCAAATTGGCAGCCACTTTTTTAATAATCGGGTCCTGCCAAGGCTGAGTTTTAAAGGAACTTGGCACCGCTGAATTGGACTGACGAAAAGTATTTAATTGTGATACGAGTGCTTTCAATTCCTGATAAGCCGTTTCGGAAAACATAAATGCATTGTAGGGCGTACTATATTCATTATCCCATTTGATAATTAAATTATTGTGGAATTCATCCGCTACTTCATAGACCGTATTCGGATTTAAATAATTTTGTGCCTTGGCTTTCTCGAGGGAACTCACCCATTTTTCTGTGGGTTTCCCATTTACATTATACGGACTTTTCAAAAACAATAACCAGCGGGTATCCGGATAGGGCAAAAATTGCATCGGTTCGTCCCCATCAGAATTTAAAGTCGGCGTTTGTAAATAAATCATACTATCAAAATTGCCGCGTAGGACGGATACTGTATTTAATTTTATTAAAGCATTTCCGAGTACTGCTTCTAAATAATTATTTTCCAATTCCGGCAATAATCCGTTCCTGAGTTTTCTCGGCAGGGTACGCATTCCGGGTGCTTCAAAAATTCCAATGGAAACTGTTGAGTCCAAAAGTATTTTTGCGAGTATTCCTGCCTCTGCAGAATCCATATTTTTGAAGTTTACGATACCTGCCGGTGCCTTAACACTTGGATCCACTTTTATTGGCTGCGGAGTGGTTTTACTTTGTATCGGTTTAGGCATGGTTTGCGCTTCTGCGCTATAACCGGATAACAACACCATCGACAGCAATACCAAACCTACTATTTTCCTTGTATTATTTATTATTTGCTTATTCATAATTCCTTTCTTTATGGGTGTGTAATAATATTAATTTTTTAAACGCTTCCAACTTATGGGCACAATGGATAAGCGCATTTAAAGTTAAATCCGAACTTAATACCGGTATTTTGTTTGGCTTCTTTTTCCAAAGCACATCTGCGAGGAGACGGATAGGAAAAGAACGCACTAGAGCGCATAAATTCCGCATTGCACAAGCCCACAAAAGCCTGCATCACCATGGCCTGGGATACCGCTGCATTCGGGCCGTCCCACCATAGGGCAGCAGCTCCATTCATCACCAATTTAGGATCATACAAATCCACCATCAAGGGATGCTTTGGATTTTCAAACTGATTGGTTTTATGAAAATTTTCTTCAGCGATGACAAAAGGCATAAACTGTGAGGTAGCCGGTCCCCACCAAGAGGCTTCTGCTTGCACATCTCTTGCAAATGTGCCCCAGCCACTCACTACACAACGAACGGAATTGGCAAGCATACCCGGACCGAAGGCCAGTTGTGGCGCACCTGCAAAGGCCTTTACCACGATGGCCTTGCCATTGATGCATTTTAAATTGGTAGTCAATTTAGCATCCGGCTTGCCCGCCATCGGAGTATTGACGTTAATACCATCCACTTGTGCTTGCCCTTGAATTAGATGCGTACTGAAATAATTGCATCCTGCGGCGGCTGTTTTATACCAAATAGCATGATCTATCGTTGCTTGAAAATTTGCATCCAAGGCAGTAAAATTTAAATCTGAAGTTCCTTCTTCATTGCCAAAATCCTTGGTCACTGTTTTACTTGTTAAAGTAATGACGCCGAACTTGGCCAATTCAGCAACAGCCAAAGTATTCGGAATTGGAACTACTGAAACCTGAATATTAGGCGTACCATCACAAGTAGTAGCACTTTTTGAATTTTGCACTAAAATATCATAGCCCATAAAAATAACTTGTTTGGTTATTTTACAATCCGGTGCATTTTTAAATGCTACCGTTAAGGTATAAGTGGCGCCCGGTACTTTTGGGAAAGTTATGAGTCCTGTATTTTCATCAATTTTGGCAGAGCCGTTGCCATTGCCGAATTTTAAACTCCATTTTAAATTATCCTTATTACTTTCCGGTGTTAATAATTGTGTGGCATCTTTGGTATTGCCCGGTGCCCAAGCATACACAGTTGCTTTATTATCCTTAAATTTTATAAAATTAACATTGACCGGAATTTTTATTTTATAGCTGACGCCTTGCACGGTATAATTTGCAATTAATACATCCTTTCCGTCGGCAATGCCGGTAATGGTACAACCGGTATTGCTTGCTTTGGTAATGCTGAATTTCCCTTTATCGGAAGCAAAATCCACCGTACCCATAGCAGCAGGATACGTAGATTTAACCAATACATTATAAGAATTATCTCTGCATAGCGTTATATTATTATCAGCCATCGTTAATTTAATACTGATAATATTAAATTTTACGGTGCGTACTGCCGGTTCGGAAACTTGTTCATTTTTGGAACAGCGCGTCCAATAACCATTATCCTTAGCACTGAATTCAGCGGGTACGGTTGTGCCGGCCGCAGGAATATTATTGGCATCAATACTAATATTGCCCGTAAAATCTTTTTTAATGGGCGGTACCGGATTTTCCGGACTCCTTCTGCCGTGAATATCATAGGTGGGACAAGGCGGACCGTTTAAAACATAATTCATAGGGTCCACTTTTATAGGGCCTTTTATGCCCATAATACCCACATTTACTACCCTGCCTTCATCAGCCGTGGCAGAATATTGCCCGCTCTTAATGGGATCAGGATTATTGCCCTGCTCACTGACATATATATCAAAAGGCCCCACATTAGCGCCCATATTTATTTGCGCCCGCAGGCCTATGGGAATAAGATGAAGGAGGAGTAATGTTCCAAAAATTAAAAATCGCTTTTTCATAAATTGATGTTTAAAATAAATTATAATAGGTGTTTGCCTTACCAAAAAAAATCTAGGATCAAAGTTAAGTGCAAAGGCATCCCATAAAAAGCGTAAATTATTGAACGGCGGGTTTGAACTAATAAACGGGAAAAATAACAAAACTTCGGAATCCGGAAACCCTATGAAAATGCAATTAATTGTTTAACATGCACTTACACATCATTATATTAGGAAAATGGGTTAATATATTTATAATATTTTCCCTAAATTGCGGTGGTACGAACCGGAAGAGACTGATTAAATATACAAGAGCGCTTTACTAACTATCTTGCGAGCGGGGAAGCATACAAGAGCAAAAAATACTCTTTGTTTTATATCCTTATTTTTTCCATCTAAAGTCTATCCATTTATAGGAACAGTAAAAAGCTGACAACATAAATTGCAAAAAATAAAGCCAATTTTTAAAATCAGATAAAATGAAGCGGGTTAATCCAATAATGCCTGCAAGCAGATAAAGCGCATAAATTATTCTTTTCATTCTGGCGCTAAGATTTAATTTATTCCCAACCAATAGCACAACAAGGAACCATGCTGAAAAAAAATATAAAAAAAAGAAAATATTATCTTGAATCATAAAATTAAATTTTAAAGGCTTTCTTACGCTAGAAAATTCATACATTCCTCGCTCGCGCGAGAGTTAGCTATAGCGCTCTCGTGTGTATAAAATAGGGCGTCCGCCGCGGCGGATCAGACCGCAAGCTACGAAAAATACTTTAAAAGATAAAAATATTTTTTAACTTGCTTCTGATTTGTAATATGGAGGATAATAATCTTATATATTTAGATAAATTTTATAATAATCCTGCAGATTATTGCGGTCATGCGCCGCGGCGGAGCCAGATTTTGTACACACAAGTCTCCCTTCGGAAGACTTGGCGCGAGCGGGGTATACAACGCTCACCCGAGAGTTAGTGAATCAATCTCGAGTGTATTTAATCAGGCACTAAATGTCGTACGATTAAACACTAAAGCTAGCGGAAGGGAACTTTAATAATACATAACGAGTTTTTCATTC
>CAIKRV010000047.1 GCA_903829945.1 uncultured bacterium
TATTGGTTGCGTTTGGTTTATGGATTATATCCGATGGCGGGCGTGATAGAAGGATTCAGGGCAAGTTTAATAGGTCGCGTACCGATGCCTTGGGATTTAATAGGTATGGGCACCATATCGGCTACCCTTATATTTATTAGCGGTGCATATTATTTCCGCAGAATGGAACGCATTTTTGCGGACGTAGCATAATTAAAATTAAAATGTCAAATAAAATTTTAGATAAACTAAACGCCAAAGAGTGTTTAATTATTGCTGAAATTGCTCAATCGCATGATGGTAGTTTAGGAACGGCTCATGCTTACATTGATGCAGCGGCAAAAGCCGGAGCGGATGTTATTAAATTTCAAACCCATATTGCTGATGCCGAAAGTACGGCATTAGAGCCTTGGCGTATAAAATTTTCAAAGCAAGATCCAACTCGTTTCGATTATTGGAAACGGATGGAATTTACTGCTGAACAATGGGCAGGTTTGAAAGCGCATGCAGATGAAAAAAATATAATATTTTTAAGTTCTCCATTTTCCATTGAAGCCGTTGAATTATTGGATAATTTATCAATGCCGGCATGGAAAATAGCTTCCGGTGAATTATCCAATTATCCGATGATTGAAAAAATATTGGGTACCGGAAAGCCTATTTTGGTTTCCTCAGGTATGAGTGAAATTGAAGAATTGGATAATTTAGTAAATAAAATAAAAACAAGAAATCTTCCATTCGCAGTGCTTCAATGTACTTCTTCTTATCCAACACCGCCGGAAAAAGTCGGATTAAATGTAATGGAAGAATTTAGAAACAGATATTCTTGCCCGGTTGGATTATCAGACCACAGCGGCACTATATTTCCGGCCTTAGCAGGGGCTGCATTAGGGATGGATATTATTGAGCTGCACATTACATTTAGCAAGGAAATGTTTGGCCCGGATATTATAGCCTCAGTGACCATGGATGAATTTAAAACCATGGTAGATGGTATTCGTTTTATAGAAAAAATGCGGAAAAATCCCATTGTCAAAAATGAAGCTGCTAAGGATTTACAAGGCTTACGATCAATTTTTACAAAAAGTATTGTTGCCAAGCATGCATTAAAAGAAGGAGCCATCCTTAGCGAAAATGATTTGGCTTACAAAAAGCCGGGTACCGGAATTCCTGCTTCAGAATATTTAAAAATAATTGGTAAAAAATTAAATAAATCAGTCAAATATAATCACTTTTTCTCAGAACAAGATTTTAACTAATATGAAAAGAAAAGTTTGTGTTGTAGTTACCGCTCGCCCTAGTTACAGTAGAATTAAAACTGCATTAAAAGCAATTAAAGATCATCCTGATTTGGAATTGCAATTGGTCATCGCAGCTTCTGCCTTATTAGATAGATACGGAACCGCAGTTAAATATATTGAAAGCGATGGTTTCAATATTTCATCCAAAGTATTTATGGTACTGGAGGGAGAAAATCCTACCGCCATGGCTAAAACTACCGGCTTAGGGGTAATGGAGTTATCTACTACTTTTTATAACTTACAACCGGATGTTGTAGTTACCGTAGCAGATCGTTTTGAAACATTATCTACTGCTGTGGCTGCATCCTATATGAATATTCCATTAGCACACGTACAAGGCGGTGAAGTAACCGGTAATATTGATGAAAAGGTAAGACATGCCATCACAAAATTATCCGATTTACATTTCGTTTCTTGTGATAAAGCCAAAGAACGTGTCATTAAAATGGGAGAAGATCCTGCTACAGTATTTGTTACCGGTTGCCCTTCTATTGATTTGGCAATTGATGTGATGAAATCTCCGGCTTTAGATTTTGATCCTTTTACAAAATATGGCGGTGTAGGTGCATCTATTGATTTAAGCAATGGATATATAGTTGTTATGCAACACCCTGTTACTACGGAGTATGGTCAGGCCAGGCAGCATGTTGAAAAAACATTATATGCCATCAAGGATTTAAATTTACCTGCATTTTGGTTTTGGCCGAATGTAGATGCAGGGGCTGATGGAACTTCAACAGGCATTCGTGCCTTCCGTGAAATTGAAAAACCATCCCATATTCACTTCTTTAAAAATATGGAACCAAATGATTTCTTAAGATTAATTTATAATTCTAAATGTTTAATTGGTAATTCCAGTGTAGGGGTTCGTGAATCATCATTCCTTGGGGTTCCTGTGGTTAATATCGGAACGCGTCAAGCGGGAAGAGATAAAGGAATAAATGTAATGGATGTTGATTATAGCAAAGAAGCAATAGAAAACGCTATCCATGCACAAATTAAGCATGGAAGATATGAGAAGGATTCTTTGTATGGAGATGGCAACGCAGGCAAAAACATTGCTGATTTATTAGCGACTGCCCAATTGAAATTTGATAAAAAATTAATGTATTAATGAGAGTTTTAGGATTAATAACTGCACGCGGTGGATCTAAAGGTGTACCTGGAAAAAATATAAAATTATTGGCAGGAAAGCCCTTATTGTATTATACTGCGCAAGCAGGTTTGGATTCAAAATCTTTGGTTAAGGTTGCCTTAACCACCGATAGCATTAATATTGCAGAAGTAGGTAAATCCCTTGGTTTGGATGTCCCTTTTATTCGTCCTCCTGAATTGGCAAAAGACGATACACCTACCTTACCGGTAATGCAGCATGCCATTAATTTTTACAAAGAACAAGGGGAAGAATTTGATGCCGTATGTTTATTGCAGCCTACAAATCCACTAAGAGTACCCGGTGATATTGATGCTTGCGTGGCATTGATGGAAAAGGAAAATTTTGATAGTGTAATTGCTGTCATGCATGTGCCGCATATTTATAACCCCGTTAGTGTTTATTTTATGGATGAACACGGTAAAATGAGATTATCTACAGGGGCAGCAGAGCCAATTACCAGACGTCAATTATATCCTGATGCGTTTGCCAGGGAAGGTTCAATTTATTTAACCAAAACCAAAGTACTGATGGAAGACAATTCTATTTATGGAAAATCTACCGGCGGATACATTATGAATACGCCGGTCCATATTAATATTGATTCCTTAGAGGATTGGGCTATCGCTGAAGAATACTTCAAAAATAAATAATTATGTGCGGAATTTCCGGAATAATAGGTAAGCATTGGACCAAAGAAGCCTTGGATAATATGTTGAAAATTCAACATCATCGCGGGCCGGATGCGCAAGGTCAATATATTTCTGCTGACCAAATGGTGGGTTTAAATCATAATAGACTTAGCATTATTGATCTTTCCGAGGGCGGAAGACAACCTTTGCATGATGCCAGCGGTAGATATACCATGGTATTTAATGGCGAAGTATATAATTATCTGGAAATTCGTAGGCAGTTGGAATCTTCTTTTACCTTTAAAACGCAAACTGATTCTGAAGTAGTTTTATATAGCTATATTAAATGGGGTGCTGCATGCTTGGATAAATTTATCGGCATGTTTTCGATCCTTATTTGGGATGATGTAGAAAAAACGATTTTCGCTGCAAGAGATCGCTTAGGTGTTAAACCTTTTCATTATTATTTCTCCAATCAGCAATTTTATTTTGCAAGTGAAATAAAAGCAATTCACGCAGCGGGAATTCCAAAAATTGCTAATGCAGCAGCATGGTCAGCTTATTTATCCGTAGGCAGATATGATCATGATGAAAATACTTTTTGGGAAGGGATTAAAAAATTAATGCCCGGTCATTTTTTAACTTTAAAAGATGGTCAATTAAATATTAAGCAATGGTATGATTTATCTAGTCATTCAGGTTTAGATTACGACCAAAGAAGTTATAAAGAAGTTGTTGAAGAATATTTTGCATTATTACAAGAAAGTATTCATTTAAGGTTTAGATCTGATGTTCCGGTAGGTATTAATATCAGTGGAGGTTTGGATTCATCGGCCCTACTCAGCTTAGTAGATAAGGAAAAAGGTAGGGATGCTATCAATGCTTTTACTTTTGTAACCGATGATCCTAATTATGATGAATTGCCATGGGTTCAAGAAATGATTAATAGTACCCATCATCCATTAATACCATGCTTATTAAGACCTGAACAGGTTCCTGATATGGCGGAAAGTTTACAATTTCATGAAGATGAACCTTTTGGTGGTATGCCAACGATTGCCTATGCAAGAGTATTTGAAGAAGCAAGAGCAAGAGGAGTAATTGTATTATTGGATGGACAAGGCATGGATGAACAATGGGCAGGATACGATTATTATAGAAATTCTTTAACAAATATTAATACACCAGCTATTCAAGGAACCAGTGATAGTCCTGTAAGGCCGGAATGTTTAACGCCGGAATTTGCTGCACTAACTGAATCTTGGAAAGCACCTGAAAAGTATCCGGATAAATTGAGGAATTTGCAATTTAGAGATGCTTTTTATACCAAAATTCCGAGAGCACTGCGATTTAATGATCGGGTAAGCATGCGTAGTTCTACAGAATTGCGTGAGCCATTTTTGGATCATCGATTATTTGAAATTGCATTTAGGCAACGTGACGAATTTAAAATAAATCATGGCCAAGGGAAATGGTTTATGAGAGAGTTACTCAAGCAGTATTTGCCTGGTAAAATTGTGGAAGCACCAAAACGTCCATTACAAACACCGCAGAGAGAATGGCTTCGAAATGAACTTAAAGATTGGACGTATAGTAAGATTGAGCAAATGATTGCAAACTATGATGGCCAATGGTTGGATGGAAAGCAAATATTGAAACAATGGAATAATTTTCTAGAGGGTAAAAGCGATAATAGCTTTTATGTATGGCAATGGATCAGTTTAGGGATGCAACAATAGCAAAGAAAACAAAGAAAAAAGATGAGTGAAATAGCAATAAAAGCAGAAGGGGTATCAAAATTATATCGGATAGGAGTAAAGGACACCAAGCATGATAGCTTGAGTGGTTCCATCCTATCGGCATTAAAATCGCCTTTGGATAGCTTTAAGCGTTTGCAGGGATTAACGAGTGTGA
>CAIKRV010000048.1 GCA_903829945.1 uncultured bacterium
GCCTGGAGGAACACGTCCTTCGCGCTACCAATGATTTACGCTCATGTTATTCCAGTGAAATCACTAGAGAAGAAGCGGAACGTCTCATTGGCATGCCTTTATTATACGGTCGCATTTTTAAACCACGAAAGCGCAGGCGCAGAAGAATTTCTACGCTCAAAGCAAAAACATACACGGTGGGGCCATGCAGTTCCTATACCCCTCCGGATACTCCTAAGGAACAAGTTCAAACTGTAGATACATCCGTATCTAACTTCAATCAATCCTACTTTAATAATTCAAGCAACTCACCGCCTATTGCAGAAAAACAGCAAGAAGCGATGGGTACGGCGATTGACAATGCTCGTAAGTACGAGGACATCGACGGCGTCCGCTATTTTACCAACGTACACGATTACCTGCAAGCGAAATTGGAAAATATCGCAGAGGACGAAGAATGCCCCTAAGTTTTGTCAAAAAAACTTAGGGGCATTTAAGTGTAATTAACGAAAGTGAAATTGAGAAACATAAACAGAGCGGGGCGTGAAGATGGAACAAATTAAAAAAGTTTGAGTGGTGCGATGAAATAAATACAATTGAACAGCGACTGCGAATAGATGTAGTGGCGACAAGTTGTGAGATAGGTTTTGAATTTGCAGTCGACTCTTGTATTAAACCCATCAAATAAAAAAGAGGAACTCTGTATATTCAGAGTCCCTCTTAAGAAGAGAAAAGTGGAGAATCTATTGGAGGAATTCAACTTTGAATTCTACCCTTCGATTGTGAGCTCGACCATTGGCCGATTTATTGGTATCAACCGGTTCGGTTTTGCCGTATCCTTTTGCTGTTACCCTTAATGGATCCACACTATGAGAGATTAGATAATTTGCCACTGCTGTAGCGCGATCTTGAGATAAAGTCATATTCATTTCATCATCTCCTACATCATCAGTATGACCGCCAATTGATAATTTATAAGTAGGATTGTCCTGCATTACTTTTGCAATAGCATCTAAAATTGGAAAAGATACTGATTTGATTATTGATTTTCCGGTTTCAAATTGGATGCCTTGTAAGGCTTTTTGGAACAATTGTTTGGTGGCTATTTTCAATTCGGGACAACCTCCATTGGATGCTGGTCCCGGTATATTTATGCATTGGTCAATATCATCATAAACGCCATCGCCATCAGTATCCGGGCATCCGTGATGTTGAGGGCTACCGGCAACAGTGGGGCATTTATCAATCCCATCATGTACGCCGTCGCCATCGGTATCAGGACAACCATTGGTAGAGGCAGGCCCTTTTTGGGTTGGACACATATCTTTGGAATCCTCAATGCCGTCACCGTCGGTGTCAGGGCAGCCGTTAAATTGAGCTAAGCCCTTTACATCCGGACAAAGGTCATCAGCATCCGCCACGCCGTCGCTATCGCGGTCAGGACAGCCATTCATAGCGAGGGTGCCTTTTTCGTTGGGACATTTATCTTTATAATCAGGTATTCCGTCACCATCGGCATCGGGACAGCCTTTCAAAGTAACGAGTCCTTTTACATCCGGGCATTCGTCATCTTTGTCAGCTACGCCGTCGTTATCTCTATCGGGGCAACCATGCGTCAGGGCCGGTCCGGGATTATCGGGGCATAAATCCTGATAATCGGGTACCCCGTCTTTATCACGGTCGAGCGGGCAACCATTTTTATCCACGGCAACGTGCAATGGGGTATTATCGCATTTATCCAAGCGATCGGCTACACCATCGTGGTCGGCATCTTTTTTGGTACCGAAATTAAAGGTAAGTCCAACCATGTGGAAAAGGTAACCATCATTGACGCCACCGGCTTTATGATCACGATTATCAGAGCTGGTATAGTTATACTGCTCCTGAAGATTCAGCATAATGAAAGGTGCCAACCTAAAATTGACACCGGCCCCAAAAGAGGGAGCTATATAGGCCATATTAGTGGTCGTAATGGTTACGTTTTTATCATAGAGTATTCCACCGCCACCAATAAAAAGATAAGGTCGAACCACCGAGGCAGGCCCTAGTATTTGAAAGCGAAAATTGATACTTGCGGTGCTAACATTTTCATGTAATCTACCTAAGGGACTGGTAAAACCAACGGTCCCTTTAGTAAGTAAAAGGTTTAAGTCGAAATGACTTCCTAAATACCTGGAAACTGATAAACCGCCAAAACCATAAAATGCACCATTGGTTTTGTAAAGATCATTACCTAGGTTGCCTTGGTATTGAGATGCACCACCGTGCAAACCGATATTCCATTTAGCATCCTGGGTTTGAGCAATTATATTAAATGTATACATTAGACATAAAGCTATCAATAATAGTAATTTTTTCATTATATTAAATTTGTTAATTACAAAGGTCGCTCAGTTCAAGGAAGGAAATGTTACAGCAAGAAGCTAAAAACTTATATATTTGGTCGAGATAAAAAATACAAATTTGAATCGGTTTTATGTAATAGAAATGCCTAAAAAATGATTGAATTTTGTCGGTTAATAATTATAATTTATATGATAAAAACAATTTTACTAAACATATTTTTTGTTTCCACTTTTGTAATAGCAAGTGCGCAAACTGAATCATGGCCTAAATTTAAATCGCTGAA
>CAIKRV010000049.1 GCA_903829945.1 uncultured bacterium
ACATTAAGACTATATAATAATAACTCCGCTACAACTTTATCCCAAACATATTTTCTAAGGTACCAAGGTCTTCCAGTACTTTATTGCTAAGGGGTATGCCATGGACCAAGCGTTCTTGTTCCATGCGGTATTCCGGCGCTCCCGGGATTAATATTTCTTCAATACCGGGTGCTTTTTTTAAGGATTTGATGCCTTCTATCCATTGCTCCATTTGTGCTGTAAAGTGCTCTGCTTTTTGGAAGGCATCTATGCGCCATGCTCCTACAAAATGGCCTATGCCTTTGCCGGGCAATTGTGCCGCCGGTGCTAAAAAGGAAACAAAAGGAGGTACCCATTTCCCGTAATTAGCTCCCGAAAGGACCCCGCTCATAATATCAACAATACTCCCCAGTGCATAGCCTTTATGGTAGCCGTGGTCAATATCACTTCCTAAAGGCAATAAGGTGCCTTGGTTTTTTAATTCATTGGGGTCGGTACTGGGTTTTCCTTCCTTCGTTTGTACCCATCCTTCCGGTATGGGCGCTTCTTTTCTTTGGGCAATTTCCAGTTTTCCGTTGGCGGCGGCGGCGGTAGCCATATCAGCTATAAACGGCGGGTATTTCCCTGCGGGCACCCCTATACAAATGGGATTGGTCCCCAAATAAGCTTCTATGCTTCCGGCAGGCGCCACTAATGGCGAGGCATTGGTCATGGCCATGCCTATCATATTATTTTTTATAGCTAATTCCACATGGTTGGCCGCAATCCCAAAATGAGAGGAATTGGCAACCGCTACCCAGGCAGTGCCAATAAGTTTTGCCTTTTCAATGGCCAAATTCATGGCTTCATGTGCGGTCCATAAACCTAGTCCGGCATCGGCATCCAAGGTAGCCGTACCAGGGGTTTCGTGCGTTATTTTAATCTGCGCATGGGGATTAATACGCCCTGCTTGGACGAGTCGAACAAATCCACTGAGCCGAGCCACCCCATGGGAATCTATGCCTTTTACATCGGCACGTACTAAGTTATATGCACTGATTTTTGCCACCTCCTCAGGGAAGCCTAAATGTAAAAAAATAGTTGTGCAGAATTGCTCCAGTTGCGCAGCAGTATACATAGGCAAGCTTATTTTTCCCATCCGGAGGCCAGCACATCGGCCAAATGCATGGTTTTGATAGAGAGTTTATTTTTGCGAATATAACCTTCCAAATGCATCAAGCAGGAGAGGTCGGTAGAGATGATGTAATCTGCCTCGAGCGCCAAGGCGCTTTTAATTTTATTTTCCGCCATTGAAGAGGAAAGGGCCTCATATTTTACTGAAAAAGTCCCGCCAAAGCCACAGCATTCTTCGGCGTCTTCAGCTTCAATAAGTTCCAGTTCGCGCACATGACTTAATAGCATGCGCGGACCGGTTTTTATCTTGCATTCGCGCAGGGCGCTGCATGCATCATGATATACTGCTTTGCCGGGTAGCTTGGCACCCAAATCGGAAACTTTCAGGGTATTGACCAAAAACTCACTGAGCTCAAAGGTTCGGGCCTGAACATTACGAAGGGTAAGGTGGTAGGAACTATTCATAAACATTTCATGATAGTAATTTCGAACCATACCTACGCAGGATCCGGCGGGGCAAACTACCGGTCGGCCGGTAGAAAATTCTTTGAGCCATTTCTCTGCTACCGGCTTGGTCAATTCCTTTTGCCCGGTGGTCCATGCGGGCTGTCCACAACAGGTTTGCTCAGGATTATAATGCACGGTACAGCCCAGTTTTTCGAGTATTTTTACCATGTTCCACCCGGTGGCCGGGAAGAGCTGATCCACATAGCAAGGAATAAATATATCCATTTCCATCGGCGGACGAAATTAAGGAATTATTAGTACTATATTATTTATTCCTTGGATTAATTATCCACGATGGACCAAACAAAAAAACCTCCCAAGGATGACTTGGGAGGTTTTAGAAAACCTGTAGAGGTTTTTAATTTCTTTTACTAATATACTTGTTTAAAGACTTAATAGAGGCATCAGAAGTAAAAGCATCATTAACGATGTAATAATTGCCTTTATCAATAGTATGGTCGTAGGCATATTTAGCAAATTCCAATTTGCTGTCTTCACTGGCAAAGGAATTCATAATATCCCTTACTTGTTCTGTATTTAAGTTATTATTATCGGCTACTTCCTCAGCAATGGTGAGTTTACCATATTCAGAAGCTTTGGATTGTATACTGCTTTTAGCTCTTTGATATTCATTATCAGGCATTGCGCTAGGGCCGGCAGGGCTTGTTTGCGGTGCATTGGCTTGTTGTTGGCCTGGTGCTTGCATTTGGCCTTGTGGCGGATTTTGATCATATCCATTATAATTTTCACCATTATTCGGATAATTATTATAGTTGTATTCGTTATAGTAATTAGGAGTGCCATAATAATTATAAGAGAATCCTAAATAAGGACCAACATATGGATAAGGCCTGAAAAAAGGCAACCAAGGTCTGTAATAAGAACGACCATAATAATAGGGCTCATAATAATGGCGATACGGTGCATACCCATAACCGCCTCTGTACCCATAACCCAGAAAATGAGAACCGCCACCATAATAATGATTTCCACCATAATAATGCCCACCGCCATAGCTGCTGCGGCCAGGACTTGGAGCGGGCCTAGAGCCGGAAGAAGGATGAAAGGAGCGATGTTGTGCGCTGGCACTTCCTATGCCAAACAAACTAAGTAGGGAGAAAAGAATGAACTTTTTCATATATGTGAACCTTTAGATAAAGTTTAGATTCAAAGCCTGTACCAAAGTTAATTATTTTATATATTATTTTTTGAAATAGGCCCAAAAACTTTTCAAAACATGAATTCCTAGACCAAAATAGTATCTTTGAACATCAAAAATTAAACGAATGAACAAAATAATCGGCTATGCTTTGGGCTTGGGATTGGCACTATATTCCTGCAAACCCGCAAATACTATGCAGCAAAAAGCACAATCCTATTTAGATAGGTATAATGCAAAGTATCGTGAACTTTATACATCTTCCAACGAGGGTCAATGGAAAGTAAATACGCATATGGTCAAAGGAGATTCCTCCAATGCTATTGCATCCGGCAAGGCCGATGAGGCTATGGCTGCGTTTACGGGCAGTAAGGCGAATATTGATTCCTCGCAATATTTTCTAAAATATGAAAAAGAGCTAACGGATTTGCAGTTAAAACAGCTGAAAAAAATCTTATTCTTGGCTGGGAATAATCCGGAAACCTTAAAGGATAAAGTTAAGGCGCGCATTAAAGCCGAAACGGCACAAACAGAAGCCTTATATAGTTTTAATTATACTATTGACGGAAAAAAAGTAAGCACCAATGATATTGATTCCATTTTGGGAGCGGAAAAGGATTTAAATAAAAGAAAAAAAGCATGGGAGGCCAGTAAGGAAGTTGGTAAAACTTTGATAGGAGGCTTAGAAAAATTACAAAAACTACGCAATGAAACGGTGCAAGGATTAGGTTATCATGATTTCTTTAGTTATCAGGTATCCGAATACGGCATGACCACTGATGAAATGATGGAATTGAATCATAAATTCATTGCTGAAGTATGGCCATTGTATAGGGAATTGCATACTTATGCCCGATATGAATTGGCCAAAAAGTACCATGTTAAGGAGGTTCCCGATATGATTCCTGCCCATTGGTTAGGCAATCGTTGGGGGCAAGATTGGAGCTCAATGATAGAGGTAAAAGGATTAAATGTAGATAGCATTTTAGGTAAGAAATCTGCAGAATGGATTGTGAAAAAAGGCGAGGAGTTTTATGTCAGTATGGGATTTGATCCATTGCCAAAAAGCTTCTGGGAGAAATCGAGTTTATACCCTGTGGCCAAGGATGCCGGTTACTCAAAAAATAATCATGCTTCTGCTTGGCATATTGATTTGGATAAGGATGTACGCAGTCTGATGAGTGTAGTGCCAAACTCAGAGTGGTATGAAACCGTAAACCATGAATTGGGTCATATTTATTACTACCTAAGTTATTCAAATAAGGATGTTCCCTATTTGGAGCGTGAAGGAGCCAATAGAGCCTATCACGAAGCATTTGGAACCATGATTGGCATGGATGCTATGCAGAAACCTTTTTTAGCGAAAAATGGCCTATTGCCTGAAAATGCCAAGAGTGATGATATGATGCAATTACTGCAACAAGCTATGAAGTATATTGTATTTATCCCGTTCTCCTCGGGGGTTATGACCGGATTTGAACATGATTTATATGCTAATAATTTGCCACGTACCGAGTATAATAAATGCTGGTGGGACTTATCCATGAAATATCAGGGTATAGCACCACCGGAAGATAGAACCGGAGCAGCAATGAAAGCTAACTCAAATACCATTGAGCAATACTGCGATGCAGCTTCCAAAACACATATTAATGACGATCCCGCGCAATATTATGATTATGCTATTTCTTTTATTTTATTATTCCAAATTCATGACCATATTGCAAAGCAGATATTACATCAAGATCCTCACGCTGCTTTATATTATGGAAATAAAGAAGTAGGAAAGTTTTTAAAGGATATTATGTATTGGGGCGGAAGCAAGAATTGGAGGAAAGTGTTAAAAGATAAAACCGGTAGCGACTTGAGTGCAAAGGCAATGCTGGAATATTTTCAACCCTTGATGGAATACTTGAAGAAGGAAAATCAAGGCAGAAAATATACTTTACCTGAGAAAATTTAATAGCCTTTTTAATAATTTAGTTTTATAAAATTAAATTATTAAAATAAAAGAAAGGCAGAAAGTTTATTGCAACTTTCTGCCTTTCTTTTATAGTTTATTATAATACCCTTATTCTTTGATAAACTTGCGGGTACCGAAGTTTCCTGAAAGATCGGTGTATTTCAAAATATAAATACCGGGCTTTAGCATTTCTGCATTGATGCTAGCAGATGAAAAATTGCCCATCATTTGAGTGCTAAGGCATTGTCCATTCAAATTAAAAATTCCAACTTTACCGGCATGTAAATTTTGGGTATAAATTTTTATTAGGTCCTTAACAGGATTAGGGTTAATATTAAAACTCAATGTACCGTATGTAGCTGCCTCAATACCTGTGGTAGCCTGAGTAAATACCGCCGTAAATGTATCCTTATAAGTTGGATTGTTATGATCGAATACCACTAAAATCAGCGTATCATTCATTGCACTATTGGAAGTAGGTTTCCAACTTCCAATTAAACCTAAGGTGTCCTTATTCGTTATTGCTGAAGCAGATGCCGGCGTGCTTTGTTTAGGGATCATATTTGCTGCATAACAATTATTATTATCGCAAACTTGTGATGACCAAGTACTTGGCAATTGGCTCTTTAATTGATACCAATCAATAGTGATTTTATTGGCGGTCAGGTTAATAACCTTAAAGGTATGATCCAAATTATGATTGACATGAACGGTATCAAAAACATATATTTTTGGACCCAAGGCTTTAAATGTTTGGGCTTGTAATGTGTTTAAACCGCAGCAAATAAATGCAAGCAGCAGAGCAGGTAAAATAAATATTTTTTTCATAGTGTAGTGTTAAATTCTATTAGCAAAGATAAGAAATTCATTTAGTTTAGCCAAATGATGCACTTATTTTGCAGCGGCTCTTTTCAATCGATCATTAATTGCAAGCCCTAAACCTTCATCCGGTACATATTCTCCTAATATTAATTCAATATTTTCTTTATCAGCTTCTCGCAACATTTTAAATAAATTACTTGCTGCTTCATGAAGATCTCCTTTTTCTGAAAGTATCCATTGTTTTGCAATTGCAGTTCCTTCATATTTGGTTTTAAATGAAATCACTCCAATGCTCTGTTCGGTTCTTATTTTCAATAAGTTCCCAATATTTCCAAGCATTAATGGCTTCTTTGGCGCATAATGACTTTTTAATTGCCCTGGAGCCAATGGATTGGAGCTTTGATTCAGGTTAATTTTAAGTTTCCAGCAAATTTTTTCTAAATCTTCAATGGCAATACCGCCTAATCGCATCAATACTGCTTGGTCATCTTCAAATCCAATAATAGTCGATTCCAGTCCAATCTGACAAGCTCCTCCATCTAATATATAGGATACATTATCAGACAATTGCTCATAAACATGTTGGGCAGTAGTTGGACTTATATACCCAAAAGGGTTGGCAGAAGGCGCGGCCAGCGGAAAGCTTAATTGTTTTAATAAGCTCAGGGTTAGGGGGTGAGATGGGATTCTTAGACCTACCAAATCAGACCCGGAAGTAACCAAATCCGAAATTAAGTTTGATTTTGGCAGCAATAAAGTCAAGGGTCCGGGCCAAAAAGTATTTGCTAATCTTATGGCGGGCTCTGGTACCCTGCGTGCATAAATGTTAAGGTCTTCTTTTCCTTTAATATGAACAATAAGCGGATCGAAATGCGGTCTTTTTTTGGCATCAAATATTTTTAAAACTGCATCCTCATCCAATGCATTTGCAGCAAGTCCGTACACCGTTTCAGTTGGAATGGCTACCAAATTGCCATTTTCCAGCAAATACTTAGCTTTTTCAATATTTTGTCCAATTTCTGACATACTGCAAAGATACGACACCATGTCCGCTATGTAAAATGAATGGATTAATAAGTAAAAGAGCTTAGATAACAATATGCTAAACCTCAAAACGTCTAGTTGGTGTAATACTTAACGATAAAATCTGTGAAAATTGAGAGCATGACAGGTTACTAATTGCTACCTTTGCACATTCATTTTTAAATTGATGGATAAAAATTCGATTATTGGCGCCGTACTTATAGTATTAATTTTACTAGGCGGCTCGTATTTCTTTAGACAACCGGAAACTCCGAAGCCAAGCAAGGCCGGCATTTCTGTAGATAGTACCCATAAAGGTAATGTTAGTTCCAGTGGTGATTCCTCCAAAGCAATCGCGGATTCATCAAAGGCAAGGGCTAATGTACCTGAGTTGTACCGCCCTTTTACGACTGGAACAGACAAAGAGGTCGTACTTGAAAATGAAAAACTTATTGTTAAGATTTCAAGCAAGGGGGGAAGAGTTTCCTATGCCGAGGTTAAGGGCATGAAAACTTGGGACGGTAAACCACTTATCCTTACCGACAAAAATAGCGGAACCTTTGGTTATAATTTTGCCTCCGGCAATGATTTAATTAATACGGCCGACCTTTATTTTACCCCAAGTATTTCGGGAGATAAAAATCCGGTGGTGGATATGGCTGTTAATTTAGGTAATGGTCAAAGTATCCATCAAATATATTCATTAGAGCCGAATAGCTATTTGCTCAATAATGAATTGAAATTGGAAGGCATGGATAAAATTATCCCTAAAAAAATAAATTATATTGATTTAGATTGGACTTCCGATATTCAGCGCCATGAAAAGGATGTCAAAATATCCAGAACCCATACTACTGTATTTTACAGAAACCATGATGAGACCCCGGATAATTTGAGCGAAGCCAAAGATGCCGAAGAAAAGTTCAAAGCCAAAACCGATTGGGTGGCCTTCAAAGAACAATTCTTTACGCAAGCACTTATTTCAAAAGAAGGCTTTGAACGCGCGGAAGTCCGCACCGAGCAACCTCAGGATAATGATAAAATCATTAAAAAACTGAGTGCTCGTTTATCCTTAATTTATAATCATACCCCGGTGCAGTCCTATAAAATGCAATTCTTTTATGGGCCACTTTCCTATACCACTTTAAGTGCCTATAATTTGGATTTAGAACGTCAAATTCCATTGGGCTGGGGTTTCGCACCTTTGGCATGGATCAATCGTTTAATTATTCCTATTTTTTATGAATTGAGCAAGGTCATTAGTAATTATGGTTTAATCATATTAATACTTACGATCATTATTAAAATGGTCACTTTGCCGTTTACTTATAAATCCTACCTTTCCAGTGCCAAAATGAAAATTTTAAAGCCGGAATTGGATGAATTGAAAAAGAAATACGGGGATGATATGACCCGTGTGCAATCCGAACAAATGAAGATTTATAAAAAGGCCGGGGTAAGTCCATTCGGTGGATGCCTACCTATGCTTTTACAATTCCCTATTTTGATTGCCATGTTCCGCTTTTTCCCATCTTCCATTGAGCTCAGACAGCAGGCATTTTTATGGGCCAAGGATTTATCTACCTATGATTCTATATGGGATTTCGGACATCTTCCGATTATCAGCTCCGTATATGGCGACCATGTAAGTTTATTTACTTTATTAATGACGGCCTCTACGCTTATATATAGCTATATGAACGCCAGTTTGAATCCTACACAAAATGAATTCAAATGGATGTCCTATTTGATGCCTATTTTCTTCCTTGGATTATTTAATAATTATTCAGCAGGCTTAAGCTTATATTATTTCTTATTTAACTTGCTTACCATAGGGCAACAATACCTTTTCAAATTATTTATTAATGAAAAGAAATTAATTGCTCAGATTGAAGAAAATAAGCGAAAGCCGGTTTCTAATAAAAAATCCAAGTTTCAGCAGCGATTGGAAGAAATTTCAAAGCAACAACAGGAGATGAAGAAAAGGAAAAAATAGCATGCAACCCTTGTCTGAACAAGGCTTGTTTTGCTTGTTCTTATAACTAATACCTCCGATTAAGTAAGGTGCTTCAGAATTTTGATATACCAATTTTTCAAACGATTCAGAAAGTATCTGAAAAGTTAGGCATGCCGGCATATGTCGTGGGCGGCTATGTTCGGGATATGATCCTGGGCCGACCGACCAAGGATATCGATATTTTAGTAGTTGGCAATGGTCCTGATTTTGCCAAAGCACTAGCTGATCTTATTCCTGCGAAATCCAGTTTAACCATTTTTAAAAACTTCGGTACCGCCAATTTAAAATGGGAAGGCCATGAATTGGAATTTGTCGGTGCCCGAAAAGAATCCTATCATCAGCATTCCCGCAAACCCCTTGTGGAAATTGGAACCTTGGAGGATGATTTGGGCAGGAGAGATTTTAGCATCAATGCTCTGGCCATAAGTTTGAATGCCGCCGATTATGGACAAATCATTGATTTGTTTAATGGGATGCAGGACCTGAAAAATGGATTAATACGAACGCCATTGGCGCCCGGCATTACCTTTTCTGATGATCCTTTGCGTATGATGCGTGCCATTCGGTTTGCTGCACAATTAGGTTTTAAGGTGAATGCCGATACCTTGCAATCCATCTCTGAACAAGCCCAAAGAATTGCCATCATTTCCCAAGAGCGCATTGCTGATGAATTGCATAAAATAGTCAGTGCTCCATTGCCTTCCATTGGTTTTAAATTGCTTCATGATACCGGCTTATTGGCTATTATTTTTCCGGAATTACTTGCCTTGGAAGGGGTGCGTACCGTAGATAATCGCTCGCATAAAGATAATTTTTATCATACCCTGCAGGTATTGGATAATATAGCGCCTTATACTTCGGATTTATGGCTGCGCTGGGCTGCCATTCTCCATGATATCGGTAAGCCTGCCACCCAAAGATATGATCAAAACTCCGGTTGGACCTTTCATGGGCATGAGGTGGTTGGGGCTCGAATGGTGGCTAAGATTTTCCGCAGAATGAAGTTTCCGATGAACGAAAAAATGAAGTTTGTGGAAAAACTGGTCCTATTGCATTTGCGTCCGATTGCCTTAACCAACGAAGTAACTGATGCTGCCATCCGCCGGCTCATAGTTGATGCCGGTGATGATTTGGAAGCCCTGTTTACCTTGTGCCGTGCCGATATTACCTCCAAAAACCAAATCAAAGTACAGAAATACCTGGAGCGCTTTGATGAGGTGCAAGTCAAAATAAAGGAAGTTGAGGAAAAGGATGCCCTACGCAATTGGAAACCTCCCATTACCGGGGAAATAATTATGGAAGTCTTCGGCTTGTCACCCTCACGAACCGTGGGAGAGATTAAGGACCAAGTGCGGGAGGCCATTTTGAATGGGGATATTCCGAATAATTATGATGCTGCCTATGAATTAATGCTAAAAATAGGGGAGGGTTTGGGATATTTGCCAAAATATAAATAAATTTGATTTAGAAAATTAAAACACAATATTGATATTATCAGGGTATGTTGTATAAGTTTAGAATCACTATGGATGACTATCCCGACATGGAGCGCGGGATTGAAATATTGAGCGGGCAAACTTTTGAAGATTTGCATAAAGCTATTTTGGAATCTGTCAATTTTGATGATTCCCAATTGGCCTCCTTTTTTATCTGTGATGAGAATTGGAATGAACAATTGGAAATAACCCTTATTGATATGTCCGATGAGGTAGAACATAGTTTTAATCCTACGATGGCCGGAACCAAAATTGAGGAGTATGTAAAGGAGGAGAAAGCCAATTTTAAGTACATCTATGATTTTGCTGCGATGTGGAATTTTAAGGCTGAATTAATTGAACTTAAAGATAAGGCTTCCAAAAAAGTCGTTTATCCTGCAGTCGTGGAGAAAAACGGTGATGCACCTACCCAATACGATGAACAATTGCTTTTGGGTGAACTTTCCGAGGAGGATGAATCCCTTTTGGAAGAATTGCGTTCCAAAAACCATGAAATCCTCACTACCCATGATGAATTTGAGGATGAATTTGGACTGGATGAGGATGAAGAGGAAAATCCATGGGATGCCGGTTTTGATGAATATGAAGGTGGTGGTCATGGTAAAGATGATTGGTAATTCTTGTTTATCGGTTAAAAATTGATTTTACTATTAGTCGTTCTAAAAAATTAATTGCAGTACTTGGGCCTACGGCTTCCGGTAAAACAGCCTTGGCAATTGCATTGGCGAACCAATATCATGCCCCGATTATCTCTGCAGATTCCAGACAATTTTATAAAGAAATGCACATTGGCACCGCCAAGCCTAATGCTGAGGAATTGGCTGCAGCGGAGCACTATTTTATAAATAATTTGTCTATTCATGATCATTATACTGCAGGCATGTTTGAAAAGGATGCCATGGCTTTGCTGGAACAATTATTCCAAATTCACGATATCGTTATTTTGGTTGGGGGCTCCACCTTGTATATTCATGCCTTGCTGCATGGTATTGATGCCATGCCCGAAGTTTCTGATCCGGCCAAGCAACAAGTAAAAAATATGTATGAGCAAGGTGGCATTGAGGCCCTGCGCATGCAATTGCAATTGCTGGACCCAATATATTGCACCCAGGCAGATTTAAATAATACCAGACGTATGATGCGTGCCTTGGAAGTTTGCATCAGTAGCGCCAAGCCTTATTCTTCTTTTCTCAAAAACCAAGGTAAGCCCCGGGTATTTGATAGTATAAAATTATGTCTGGATTTACCCAGAGAACAATTGTATGAGCGCATCAACCAACGATGCGATCAAATGTTGAAACAAGGACTTTTGGAAGAGGTAAAAACCTTGTTTCCGTATAGGCATCATACTCCTTTGCATACTGTTGGATATTCCGAATTCTTTAATTTCCTGGAAGGCAAGTGCAGTTATGAGGAGGCCGTGATAAAATTTAAACAACATAGTAGAAATTATGCCAAAAGGCAATTGACTTGGTTTAGAAGAGAACCGGACCTGACTTGGGGGACGGCGGAGGAACTGAGCAGAGTAGTGGAACATTTGTTATAAAATTTCTTTTTGGTTTAATGTTTTGGCTTATTTGTGTATCTTTGTTTATCAGCTATAAAAAATAATATCATGAAAAAAACTGCTTTATTTGTTTTAATTGCCTTGAATGTATTGCTTCTATCTTGTTCTAAAAAGAGTGATACGACAAGTCCTACTACCAATAGTACCACTACCGGCACCAATACCAATCCGGATGCCCCTTCCTTGAAAGTTTATCCTAATGATTCAACTATATTGGGCGGAAATGCAAATATGTATTTTTATATTGTTTCTTATTTTAATTCCACTACCTCCGCTTATTTAACCAATATTACCTTAAAGGCCAGTAGCAATAATGGTGTGGTTTTAGCAAATATTGATTCCAATTTAAAAGCCAATACTAAAGTGATTAAGTGGAATTATAATTTCTTTTTTCCTAAAGTGGTTAAAGATGGCGATGTATTTACGATTGCCGTAACCGTAACGGATGCCAATGGAAAAACCAATACCATCAATAGAAAAATAACGATCAATTCTGCTTCGGCTTTAAATATTTATAAAGGCGTAACTTTGTATGATTGCAATTCTGTCAGCAGCCAAAGTTTCTTTTCTACCTCTGACGGGAAAACGCATAGTTATAATGATGCCAATAATGATGCAGCAATTGCAGGCATAGTAGATTTCGGGTATTATCAAACCGGATTTGGCGGATATTTTGAAAGTGCCAAAACCTTTGGTGTATATAATACGGGGGCTTGGGCTACCAGACATAATACGAAATTTGGAAATGCAACGTATATCACTACTTCCAATCAATTTGATTCAGCCTCCTATGCACTGATTTATCAGGAAGGAAATATTGTTTCTGCCACCAAAACCAATCCTTTCAAAGCCGGAGATATTATTGCCTTTGAAACGGATGCCTCCTTGGGCGGGATTATTCGTATTAATAGCGTAAATACCAGTACTACGCCTAATTCAGTCAATTTTGATATGAAGATCATGAAGTATTAAATTTTAAATATATATTTTAAAGGAGCCCGTTTTAACGGGCTTTTTTATTTTTGTTTGAAATTTTTAATCGCTGCGAATAATGTTCCGCTTCAGCG
>CAIKRV010000050.1 GCA_903829945.1 uncultured bacterium
ACAAAAAAAATATATTAAAAAAATGTGTCTCGAATTTTAAATTTTAGTATTTATTATTAATAAAAATTTTATTAAATTTGATATTGACAAAATTAAATTTTCACTAAAACACACACACTAAAATGAAAAATTTTATTAAAACCCTAACAATTATCACGTTGTTGTTCCTTGGATTTGCGCAAGCAACGAGTGCCCAATGCAACTGGACCATAAAGAATGGGCTTGATTGCAATTTAAATATTAAAATCGCCCTTGATTGTGGAAGTGGGCCCACGAATATTGCGTCAGGTAGCCTTACTACAGGCAGTTGGAAGGCTCCAAGTATAAACAATATTTCATTGCCAATTATATTTTGTAATTGTACAAATTTAACATCATGCACAATCAAAATTTCTTTTGATGGTGGAGTAACTTGGTTAGGAGAGAGCGATATATATTGTTGTCCATTGTGTAGCTGTCCATGTAATATTTTTTTACCCTTTTCTTCTACAAACTGTTGCATTTCCAACGGTTGTACACAAATTCATATTGATTGCACTGCACCATATACAATATATTTAATTAAGCCTTTAGGATGTTAAAAATAAAAACTATTATTATGCGTAAATTACTTATCCCAATAATTTTATTTTTAGCAAGCGCAGATTTAGTTGCACAAGGCTTACCTCCGCTCTGGGCGAAATCTATCCATAGACATTTTACTTATCTGAAAAGTAGGGCTTATGCCACTAGGCTTACCTTAAAATTGAAAGCCGACAGATTTGGTAATACTTATGTTTTAACGGATCTTTATGATACACTTAGAATTGATTCCTTAACAATTACTGATAAAAGTAGTTTCCCATTTGCACTTTTAAAATTTGATCATAAAGGAAAATTGGTTTGGGCATTTCATACAAATGACAATGCCAGAGAGACATTTATTAATGATCTGTTAATTTCAGAGGATGGTAGTGCATATATCACAGGCCAGTATGTTGGTCCTATGAAAATTGGAAACACGGTTTTGGACTCAAATCCTTACCCGATTTTCACCAATTTATTCTTAATGAAAATAAATTCACAAGGTCAGTTCTCGTGGGTAAAAGGTTTTAAAAGTGGAATAGCATGTGAGTTATACAAAATAGCAGCTAATGGTATTGGCATTAATAGACCCGATGCCGGCAATGGTTACCCTTTTTCAATAGGAGATACTACCACCTCCAAGCACCTAAGCCTCGCTGATTTTGATTCGTCCGGAAAACTTCTGCACACTAAGGTGTTATCCGGTGATTATTCAGCCTCCTGGACGATGGCTTCTGCACCGGATGGTAAAAGCTTTTATGCATTAATTGAAATGTATCGTGATACTTTGAAATTTAATAATACTATCCTTAGCGTCCGTCCGGGAGCCACTAAAAATTCATTATTTATTGTTAAGTTCAATAAAGATTATTCACCTCGCTGGGTAAAGGAATGGAAAGCAGTGGCCGGAGTGAGTGGAAATATTTCCAATAATAACTTACGTGCAGATGCCAACGGTTTGTATGTTTCCGGAGTGTTTGATGATACATTGGTGGCCGATATTAATCATACCCTAGTGGATAGTGATGCCAGTTCTTCTGCCTCATTTTTGGCGAGACTAGACAGCTCAGGTCATCTTTCGTGGATTAAACAAGGGAGTTCCTCTTCTAGCATTAGTATGGTAGATGTGCTTGGCGATAATATATTAACGATGGTTATGACTTACGGTTCTATTTTTAGCATCGATACTTTTACTCAAAGCGTTTTACCATGCCTTATGCTTTGCAACAAAAATGGAAAGATACTGGATATTGCAGAATACCTTTCTCCTAATCAATTCATGGTCGCTGCAGGTAATTCAGCCCTTTTTGAATTGACTACGTCATATAGTGGAAAAATAGTGAATGGGATTTATATTCCCAATGATCCCTGGGGAATGCAGCTGGTTTGCCATGATACAGTAACCAATGGCATAGCTTCTCAAGAGAATATGCAAAATAAAATACATATTTACCCAAATCCGACAAATAAAAATGTGATCATATCCTCAAGCCTTGATATGCCTTATTTTTATTCACTTTACAATATGGCCGGAGCTATGCTCTATTCAGGAAGTGGTACGAATCATACCTTAATTAACACAGATAATTTAGGCAAAGGAATTTATCTGATTAAAATTTGGGGAAATTGGGGCATGGAAACCGGTAAATTAATTAAGTATTAGATTTAATTATTGAAAGTATTTAAGCACAAATAAAAAAAGGTTTGCATGTATGCAAACCTTTTTTTATTTGTGATCCCGGATGGATTCGAACCATCGACCCACAGCTTAGAAGGCTGTTGCTCTATCCAACTGAGCTACGGGACCAATTATATTTATTCTCGCACTGCTATAAGTGCTATACTTTTCAAAAAAATTGAGGGACTGGATTCTGAGCTGGGAGTTATTATAACTCTTTACCCAAAACTCATTCCCTCAATCTTGTCGGGGTGGCAGGATTCGAACCTACGACCCCCTGGTCCCAAACCAGGTGCGCTAGCCGGACTGCGCTACACCCCGAATTTCTTCCTTTTATTCCCTCACCACAATTGTGCGGAGAGGGAGGGATTCGAACCCTCGGTACGCTTTAACACGTACGACAGTTTAGCAAACTGCTCCTTTCGGCCACTCAGGCACCTCTCCCTAAAAGGACGGCAAAGGTACAAACTAAATTTTGATTTTGAAATAAAGTTTTCAAAAAACTCTTTAATACTTTATTGAACTCCTTATAAATCAATAATATTTAATCTATCAACACCGTCCTTATTCCTCAATTTGCTTACTGATTCGCTCCAATTGTCCTATTATTTCGGACATTCTTTCCTTTTCTTTCCTGATGGTTCGCGGCCGGATAAAAAACCATACCAATCCTATCCAACCGAAACTTATTCCGTATACCGCAACTAAAAATGGAAGATTGGCATGTGTAAATTCCCATAAATACAAGGCCAATCCAATGCCCAGCGTGCAAAAATAAATAACCATGCCTTGCCCGTGGAGGTAGGCTTGTTTGCTTTGGTAGTTTTTCATGGCTTGGGTATAACTTTTACTGTCCATTGCCAAATTCATTGGTTTTAACATCAATTGCAATAATTGCGAATTAATAAATATACCTCCTACAATGGCCAGGAGCACCAGTATTATGCCAATCCGTGTGCTTTGGTATTTTGCATCATAAGATATTCCTACCCACGTTACTACTGAGGCGGCAGCCAGTAAAGATAAAATTCCAAATATATTTCTGCGCATCATTTTATTACGTTTTTTACTTATTTCCTTCATCAATTCCTCTATGCTTAGCGGAGAAGGTGAAGCCGCATTTTGCCACAAGTCTTTTATGGAATTAATATTATTCATGTAATTTAAATTTTAAGGCAAGTTTTTCTTTGATTCTGTGCATGCGTACCCTTACATTCCCCTCATTCATGCCCAATACTACGGCCATTTCCGAGTTACTCATATTTTCTAAAAACATGGAGCATAATATTCTGTCTGTTTCTGCCAATTGGGAGATAAAATAATACAATAACTGAATGCGTTCCTCAGGAGCATTTTCATGCATTTCCGTTAAATGATCCGGGAAAGGACTTTTAGTATATTTTTTATTTTTCTCTACATTCCTTAAACATAAATTCGATGCAATTTTATAAATCCAAGTACCTATGGCAGCCTCATTTCTGAATCCGGGTAATTTTTCCCAAATAATAATGAAGCATTCTTGCACCAAATCTTTGGCCATGGCTTCATCATTGACATAGCCCATGCAAAGCCGGTACACTTTGGGATAAAATGTTCGGTATATTTCTTCGAATAAGTTCAATTTAAAAATGCTTTAAGTTCGGAAAAATACCATGTTTTATCATCATACATGATGAAATGTAATCCTTTATTGGCAAAATGGATACTCGTATTTTTTAGTAAGGCAAATTGTTTTAAAACGGCATCATTATAATATTTAAATCCTGATTCCAATAAAATAAGCGAAGGACAATGGATAGCGGCAAGTTTGGCGCGTACATCCATATTCGCAAACTGGCAATAAATTAATCCTTCGGTATTATGATCGCTGAGGATGGTCCAGTGAATTACGGTATCCCTCATGCTAGTATCCGCCAGCATGGTAGGAATAGATTGTTTTTGCAAGGCATAAACCATGGAATCGGTCATGCTATTAAATTTAGCCACGATGCCACTGCAATCAGGATTAGCCTGGGATCTGAAGCTAGGATTAAATACGGCACTTAAGCAGGGTAGTGCATCTACCACCACGATTTTAGCAATTAAATCAGGATGGTCTGCTGCCAGTAAATAGGCCATAACTCCGCCCATGCTATGTCCGATGATAGTGGGATTGGATATTTTTGAATTTTTCAGGAATTGATAAATTTCTTCTTCCCAAGCTAACAAATCGGGATGTGCTTGCGCTTTCTGTCCGGCAAAGCCTGCAAAGGTCAGGATATAGCAAGTATTATTGTCGGAATATTGTTTTACGGTTTCATCCCAAACGCGGCCGGAGCAAGCAAATCCGGGGATAAATACCATCATATTATTGCCATGGCCACTTTTACTTATTTTAAATGAATAATGCGGGTCTGCCTTTGAACTTATTGATAATAAACAAGATATTATTATTAAGCCAAGAAATTTGAATATTTTCATCAGGAGTATTTTTGGTGTTTTCAGCTTTTAGATACCAACTTACTCTTTTTGTTACAGAATTTGTTGAATTTTTTAAAAGTCCCCGGAAATAGAAAAACCCCGAATGATACCATCCGGGGTTTTTCCACACATGAAAATAACCTATTTGGATTTAACTAACTTGTAAATCGAATTTTGTTGACCAATAGTTACTTTTAAGAAATAAATACCTGAAACATTCATTGCTTCAATATTATTGGTATTTAAGTTTAATACATAAGAACCTGCGTTCAAATGTTTATCCACCAAAGTAGCCATTAACCTTCCGGTCATATCACTCACCTGAATGGTAACTTTTTCATTGCTCTGTAATTCATAATTAATGGAGCATTGATCTTGGAAAGGATTTGGATAAACTTTTAAACTTAATTTGGAATTAGGTTCATTAATACCCACTTTCATATAGGTTACGGAATCGGACCAAGTGCCTATACAGCCTTGTAAATTGCGTGTTTCCAAAGTAACCAAATAGGTGCCTTGATTATATACATGGCTTGGTGCATGGCCGGTACCGAGTGCAGAAGCATCACCGAAATTCCAAGCATAGGCATTAAGTGTTGAATCAAGTGCTTTAAAAGAAGCAGTGCCATCCCTGGCTACGGATACCGCAAATTTAGCATTTACGGTATCAATGGTAAATGTTCTGCTGGCAGTGCTTTGGCATCCATTGGAATTTGAAACAGACAATTGTACCGTATAAGTACCGGTACCTGCATATTTTTCACTTGGATTTTGAACGGTAGCACTATCTCCATTTCCAAATTTCCATAGGTAAGTACTAATGCTTCCGGAACCTGCTGTTGAACTATCAGTAAAAAATGTAGTATCATTAATGCAAGCACGCGTAAAGCCAAATTTCACCATTGGGGAAGCTACAACTTGTACCCATCCTGAGGAGGTATCATTGCATCCGGCAGTTTTATATTGAATGTGCTGCATAATTTTATAATTGCCGGCAACTATTGTTTTGCTGAATACCGGATTGGCAAGGGTAGAGGAATCCAATTTGTTTCCTGCATTATCCAATAAATAATATAAATAATTTACGGTTGCAGAACTATCCACGCTGCTTTTATCACTGATACGAATGGCTGTACCCGAGCAAATGCCTGTATTGCTTACAAAGCTTGCTTTAGGAATTTGTAATAAAGCAATAGTAGCTTTTGAGGTATCATTGGAATGGTCTGGGTCACCTGCCAAAATAGTATAAGCTTTTATATTGAAATTCTTGCTGCCGGCTGTAGTATTTAGGGCCGGAGAAAAACTAATATACAAAGTATCATCAGCTCCTGCAGCTATGGCCTTGGAGGAACTTTGAGTGGCAAATGCTGAAGAGGAACCGCTAATGCTTACACTTACTTGGTAGGCACTCACAGAAACCTTGCTGTAATTATGAACTTTTACTGCAACGATGGTAGCATTGCTTCCGCAAGAAGCGTTGATGGGAGACAAAATGGAGGATACCCCTAAATCTCCGGCCAAATTAAATTCATCCGCACCTATATCCGGAGCTTTGGTACTTCTTTTCTGACCATCTATATCCTCATCTACGCCAACGTAGGTACCTGCAGATTTCAAGCAAGCTCCTTTAACGTGCAAATCCACATCACTTGCATAGAGTGGATTGCAAGTAATACTGCTGCCATCCATGCCGGAGTTAGATTGCCAATCGGAAAGAGAGGAGCAAGTAGTGCCATTATAGTTTCCAACATAACCGCTATAGGTAAATAAATCATTATAGTCTCCGGAAGGATATCCGGCACCGTCAGTGACGATGGCTGTACCAAGGCTATCAGAAAAAATATTGTTTTGTACATCTGAACTAATTCTAATTCCGCCGGTGCTTAATAAAGTTGCGGCATTGGAGTTGGTATTAGTATTATACATATTGACACTGTTATGATATAGGGTTAAACCATTATCATACTGACTGAATATACCGGTGGAAACACTGCTGCCGCCAACCGAAACAAAATTGTTGGTAATATTTAAGGCAGCGGCATATCGTCCATTAACATTACAGAAATTGGCATGGATACCGGTACCGCCATTCGGTAAATCAATTTTGTTTTTAAGAATTTCGAAACCGTAATTATCAAAATATAAATCAATACCGATGGCATTGGCGCTGCCAAGATTGGTTATTAAATTTCCTATAGCTGTGAAGCTATCCGTAAACCATGATTTAATTCCGTAGCTGTAACAAGAGTCAATCCAATTATAGCTGACGGTATTGTTCCAGGAATAATTAGAATTTAAATCAATAAATACGCCTTCATTGGCATTTTTAATAATGTTATTGGTAATTAAATTATAATTATTAGCATCCGGAGTGAAGTAAAAATCTGAGGAGTACCCGTAAGAAGTAGCTCCGCTTACGCCTGAAAAGACACAATTAGTAAAGGTATTTCTACTGGCACCATTTTTAATTAATACCACAGGACTGAAATTACCGCCGCTGCTATGCATAATGCTTAGTTTTTGGAAAGTTATCCATTTGCTGCCTGCCAAGCTAATGGTAGCAGATAAAGTACTACTGGAGGTTCCACTAGAGGTATTATCAACAATTACCTTACTGCTATCTAATGATTGAGATTGGAAAGTAACCGTGTTTTTTTCAGAGGTTCCATACACTACGCCAAGATTAACGTAATCATTATACGAACCATCAACTGCATTAATGGTTACTTTTCCGCAAACACCACCGGCCACTAATGCATCTGCTGCCTCATGGAAACTGGTAAAGTCGCCTTTCCCGCCGGGGTCGATGGTATAGGTACCATTCATAGCGGGAATTAAGGTCCCATTTGCTGAATCATTTAAACTATTGCCATCCGGATTTCCATTGGGTTGGGAAGTGGATACTGCAATAGTGGTTTTGCTGCCGGCGCTAAAGCTTAGGCTGCTTATTTTAACAATGGCAACTTGTTTCACAGCCAATACCGGACTAAAGGTTACAGGTAGTGTGGTATAGGTACCGCCATTGATGGAATAATTTATATCCACATTGGTAATATTAGTTGTTCCATAATTGGCAACCTGAACATAAATATCTTTGGTTCCCGGGCAAAATGGTGTTGCCGGACTATCTATGGCCACAATACCGGCATCATCTGCTACGGCAGCAAATTCATCCGCCCCGATTACAGGTACGGCCGCACGAATATCACCGTCGATATCTGTTTTAATGGCTAAAGGAGTGCCTGCTGCCAAGTTGGTATTTTGTGCATGCAAATCCGTTGCGGATTTAAACAGAGGAGTAATGGAAATTGTATTGGCATCTAAGGAAGTGGCGGATTGCCAATCGCTTAAAGCTTTTTCATCAGTTCCTAAATAAGAGCCCAAATAATTGCTGCTTGGCACATAAAAATTATTGTAATTGGAAACTACAGGTGTACTGCCTTTATAAGTTACTGCATAATATCCACCGGTATTCACGATATTATTATTTAAAACCGATACTTGCGGAGTACTGTAAAATTCCAAATATAATCCGCTATTGGTGGCGGTACTAGTGACATTGATGCTGTTAAATGCATATAGTACATAATTGCTTTGGTAATTATAAATACCGAAAGAACCATTGGAGTAAAGCGGATTGCTGTTGCCTTGTACCGAGATAAAATTATTAAATACATGGGCGCTATCATAATATCCGGCACTTGAATAATATAAAGCGATACCATATCCACCGCCGATCAAGTCAATTTTATTATTAAAAATTTCAGCGCCATTGGTACTTTGGCAATATACACCGGCAAAATTACCACCGTAAACATGGTATCTAAGGTCGGAAACTTTATTATTATAAATATAAGGTTTAATGCCGCTTTGAATATTTATTCCGCCTTGTGAAAAGGAATCAAATTCATTATAGGCAATTACGTTACCGGGCTCCGAACCGTTTCCGAAGGAGGTTGAGGCACCGTTTAAGGATACACCCCAACAACCATATTTAAATGCATTATGGGTTATGCAGGTAAATGAATCATTGTCTCCCGGAGAATATATACCGTTCCCATTTAAATTTGCACTGCTGTTAACGCCGTATATTAAATTATTAGCAATGCTATCATAGCAGCTTCCTCCGCTGATAAAAAATACATTTTTATAAAAATCAAATCCGGTACTGCTACCTGCTTTAATAGTTAATTTTTTAAAAGTAACATAGGAAGTATTAGTAAATGAAATGGTGGAAGTTGGTACTCCGGTAAAGAAATAAGTAGTATCAATAGTTACACTGGTACTATCTAAATTTTTTGACTGGAAGGTTACGCGTTTTGCATTACTTGCACCTTTTATGTTGTACAAATCAATATGTTCGTTATAATATCCACTTGCAATATTCATCGTTACCGCACCGCATACGCCGCGTGCATTCAAATCGCTGGCAGCAGCTCTGAGAGAAGTATAATCAGGGGAGCCACCGCTATTGCTAATTAAATAGGAGCCCGAAAGGCCCGGCGTAATAGTACCGGTAAATGCATCATTAGAAGTATTGGAATCAGTGACACCATTTGGATTGGCCGAACTTGCATTAATGGTATAAAGTGTACCTGAACTAAATGAGTTACTTCCAAGTTTTACCAAGGTAGAAGCACCTGAATTTAAAGTGCCGCTCCAAGTGGCCGTAAGTTGTGGTACACCATTGATGGACCAATTAATATCTGCGGAAGAAATGGCGCCTGTGCCAAAATTATTTAAGCGGGCATAAATATCACGGGTGCCGGCGCAAAAACCTGCTGAAGGGCTATCCAAGGCCGTTACACCGATATTATTTACCAAAGGCGTGAACTCATAAGCGCCGATATCAGGAGTGGAGGCATTTCTAGTTTTTTTATTAATATCGATATTAAGACCGGAAATAGGTACTCCTTTATTATTGATGTAAACGCTACTGGCTCTTAAATCGTTTTGACTAACAAAATAAGGATTAACGGAGGTATCTGCAGTTCCTAAACCGAACGGATTCAGTTTCCATGCCGCAAGGTCTTTATAATCCACATAATAATAATTTAATAGGGCAGAACTATTAGGTGCATACAGATTATTATAATCCATATTTTTAATAGATTTAGAACTATTAGACCATCCATATACGGTGTAAGCAAGTCCCAAACGCATGTTTACCAAATTATTATTATAAACATCGCAGGCATTGCTCGGATTATAATTAAATACTGCCAAAGCAGTTGGTTGCGAAACGGGGCTATAGGCAATACCATAAACCAATACGGAATTATAATAAAAATTAATATAATCGCAGAAGTAAGCATAGATACCATAACTGGCCGCCCCGCCTACACTTACTGCATTATTGGCTATAGTATCAGAATAGGTGCTGCTTCCGGTGATGTAATTAAAATATATGCCATTGCCACCGTCAGGCATCGTGATTTTATTCCCGCTACATTGCCCGGTGGAAAAGATGGTGCCAAAAAAACCATATTGATTATCATATCGGATACCATATCCGGCAACATCACCTTTTACATAAATGGTATTATTGTTTAAGGTTGTACTATCACTGGCAATACAATAAATTCCGGAGCTGTAAACACTATCAATAATATTATTAATATACCTATTTCCGGTACTAAATGAAGAGGGAGTACTAGGATTAGAAACTACATAAAAACCATAAGAACCTCTTCTTAGAAGATTATCGTGAAATAAATTATAGTTAATCTGATTGTAATTGTTGCCGGTATGTATTAAGGCATTGCTATTGCTATTATTATAAGCAGTAACGCCAATAATTTGACAATGAGAAAATGTATTATACGATGCGAGGTTATCTATTTGGACCACGCCACCATATCCGTAGGGATAAGTACATTGAATGGTCATTTTATTAAATGTTAAATAACTGGCGCCGTTGATGTGTAAAGTAAAATTACTACTCCAACCGTGATAGGTACCATCGTAAAGAATTACTTTAGAGCTATCACCGCTTGCGGATGTAAATACAATCGTATGAGTAGCACTGGCACCTGAGATGGCATCAAATTCCACTTGTTCATTGTATAGGCCATCGCTTACGCTAAAGGTAACGGCTCCACTTACGCCCGGACCATTGGCAGGGCCCGAACTTCGTGTACCGTTGATGAGATCAGAAGCAACATCATTAAATGATGTGTAATTAGTTGCGCTCGCCGCCGAAGACGGGTCTATGGTATAGGAACCGCTCAGACTAGCCTGAGCATGAATTCCAGCCAATAGGAACGCTAAGAAAGCCAAGTAAAAATTTCGTGGCTTTGAGTGTGTAGTGTGTGTAGTGTTCATATATTTGGATTAGATTAAACTTATCATAGATTAAGTTTATTGCTTGTGAATTTTTTAAACAAAGCATCTAAATCCCCATGAAATAATTTCAAGTATAAGATATGAGAATACATGATTTTATCCATAGGGATTTAGATGTGATTGGGTTCAGGCAGTTGTGGTGAACCTTTTAAAAAAAATAGTGAGAATGAATGTGAGTTATTACGAGCAGTGTGTAATACTATTGAGTAATAATTAAAAAGCTGATTTTCTAAATATTGAATACCTAAGAGCAATAAACTTATTAAGTTATTGTTCTTTTTTTTCTTTTCAGGCAATAAAGGTTTATTACCTAAGGAACTTGATTTTTCATAGTGTTTGTTATTTATCTTTACTGCAAACTTATTATATAAGCATGCAGGAGACATCACTATGAGCAAATAGGTTATATTCCTCATGTTTCAATATTTTGGCCTAACAAAAATAACGATAAATTTTTAAGTTAGATAATTTTCTGTAATTTTTTTTAAACATATTGAAAAAATATTTTCTAAGTCTTTCATTATCTATAAACAAAAGCGCTCTCATCAGAGAGCGCTTTACAGAAAACATGATATGAAGGACTTTTAGGTATTATCTTGAAACGATTATTTTTTTGCTCAGCATACTGCCATGGCCTTGCATTTGTACTATATAAATTCCATCCGGAAGGGTAGAAGTATCAATCGTTATTTTTTGGTCTATATTATTGCTTAATAGGATCGTATTTATTTCTTGTCCGTAAATGTTATAAAGTTTTATACTTTCCGGATGCACACTTTTGAAACTAATATACAATTTGTCCTTGGTGGGATTTGGATATATTCGTGCACTTCTTTCTAATGCATTTACTTCTTCTATTCCGGTTGTTGGAATATATAATTTTAAGCTGTCTGATCGCAAGCGTACATTTATTGAATTCATGTTATTATCTACCAACATTACCGATGATATACTGAAAGGCGTTTTATGTGCCCCGCCTGATATATTATCACTAACTACATATTTGAACATAATTATTATACCGGTATCGCTTGCTGACCTTTTATTCATCGTGGATTGACCGCTATGGGTTTTTCCTTTTTTAGGTTCATTTTTTACTACGCCGATGATTCTTCCATTTTTTGATAACCAGCTTTGACTAAATGATACAGCGAATCCGTCGGTATCAATAATGGATTGATCATAATTTAAATCAAAAGCCAATCCGCTAACATTACTTGGACGAAAAGAACTATCCCCTAATTTTACATATACATGAAAGGTTCCTCCATAGGGTACACTATCTTCCAACACGTGTACATACAACAATGGATCCGTTGCCTTAGCAAGGGTATCTCCTTTTTTATTATGGGTCAAATTATAATTTAAAACAATCGGTAAAACATCGGCGGTATCTATTACGCCATCGCCATTGGCATCTGCAAATTTTAAATCTTTCCCATTTGGGAAACTCGCGCCCCAGGTAGTTGCAGATTGTGCTATATAATCAGTAGAGGCCAATATTCTTTGCGGTCCTTTACTGCCATAAGCATAACCAATATTAAAAATATCACTGGCATCAACTTTACCATCATTATTGGCATCACCCGGATAAACACAAGTATCTCCTGCTTTGCATATGCTTAATCCTGTACATGGTGTGAGTGCCTTTTTATTGTATAAATCTTCCAGTGTGGCAATATTATCTTTCATCAATGCAAGACTTTTTAAGGTAGTCCCGCCTCCGCTCATATTAAAAATAAATGCAGCATTTATTTCTTTGGTACTACCTGACGGAAAACGTACCGGACCGTACGATCCAATACAACTTCTATCGGCAAGTTTAGCATTAATAACTCTTTCTGACCATTGATTATCATCGGTAGGATCTCCTGAAAAGGCATAATTAGTTAGTCCGCTTCCAATTCTACCATTGGCACCACGAAGGATATTTTTTCCATCTTTCCATTTGCCTTCCAAGTAGTTTAAATATTCATTTTGATACCTAGGGAAACCCATAGCCGTGCTATCATCGGTATTATAAAAATATATAAAATGAGACATCGGCATTTCATTGCCCAAGTCATCTTTAAATCCACCTAAAAAATTAAAAGATTGTGCCGGTAATTTATTGCCAAAGCCTTTGTAAAAAATAGTATCATTTTTTCTTGTAATGGTAGTATCATCATCTGCAGGCGTAGCATTGTATCCAAAAAAAGCGTTGTGAACCGTATCACATCCTATATAGTCATTATAAGGATTTCCAATATCGAAGTCAGTCCATACACCGGCATAAAATGAATCATACGCCAGTTTGCCTTTATTTGTAATTACATAATTTAAAAATATGGTATTGTTTAAAAGTGGATCGGTGGTACACATAAAGGCATATGCACTGGCATGAATTTCCATATACAAAGGATTGCCCTTGGTTTCGGAATGAATTAAAGCATCATTATATACCCACCACAGCATTACATCACCTTTGATGTCCGGATAATCGCCTTTTAATGGATTATAAGTGCCATCGTGATCTACATCTATAAATGGAGCCAGTGTTTTAGCATAACCTGATTTGGGATTGCCATTGCCCGGCCAATTAATTATAGATTTTGGTATGGAAAGTCCCGCCAAGAATGAATCGATCTCCAGGCGAGTAACTTTCCAGACCTTGTTATAAAGAGAAGAAGTAGCTGAATCGGTTTGTCCGCTGCTATCCAGAGGGCCCGGTTTAAAATCAGAACCGCTTACATCATAGCTTTGAGCACTGATATGTGTTATTTGATTATGATCCACACCTCCAAGCCAAAGTGCAGCAGCAGAAAGGGTATGGGTATTGTTGCCTTTTGGGGCTTCAAATGCTGATTTCTTGCCATCCCAAAATAATTGACCATCGCCATTAAACCGTGCTGAAATTCCATTTTGGTTGAGGTAATTATAAGCTGTTTGCGATTTCACACTGTAAGAGGTGAACTGAAGTACAATTAGCAAAAGACTGTAAAACAGTATAGCTGGCATCCTTAAAGGATGGAATAAGCGGTGGTTTTGTAATTCTTTTTTCATATTGTTTGTTTTGCCCGGTTTCAAATAACACGATAAAATTAGCAGTAATGTATGTTCCCTGCAAAAATATAATTCCTCATTTATCGACCAACCTAGATGAATGCCTATATTTTAAAATATTGTAAATCAATTTTATAACGCTAAAATATAATTAATTTTATCGCTTTATCAAGGTTTAAAATTAACTTATATCGTTGTTATTAATTACTTAGACGATTTAAAATAAGAAATGGTTTCATCCATCATAAAAATGAGCATTGCATCTTTTGAAGGGTATAAATACCGGGGGCAATTAAGTATTTTATTAACTTTACTAAAAAATCACAAAATACCTAAGGTGTATTAATTGAATCGGCTTATTTTTGCAAAGTTAGATAGCTACCACAAGGAAGACACATGAAAATAGAAGATTTTTTTCAAAAAGTAAAACCGGAATTATTGCCCTCTGCCAATGAATTCCAAGATTCGGCATGGTATCATGTCTTAATGGGCAATGAGAATTCTGATATTACCAATAAAAAAATTGCCTTGATTGGTATTTCCGAACCGGGTGAATCAGTACCGGCTTCTTATGAAATCAGAAAATATTTATATCAATTAGGTCGTGCAGAAAATGCTGTATCTGTTATTGATTTGGGTGATTTTGAATTTGATTATAAATATAAAACCTATCAATCTCTTGGATTTGTATTAAGTGAATTGATCAATATGGGGCTCACCCCGCTGATATTAAATGGACGAAATGACTTGTGTTATGCGCAATATTTAGCCTTTACCTACCTTAAGAAATATATCACTTTGGTATCTATTGATAGCAGATTAGATTTTAATTTGAATGAAGGGGAGGAGATGAATGAAGATAATTATCTTCAAAAAATATTTATGGAAGAGCCGAGTTATTTATTTCATTTTACCAATATCGGATATCAGGCACATTTTGCAGATTCTTCTATACTGAATTTTATGGACCGACTATTTTTTGACAGTTTTCGTTTAGGAGATATACGAACAGATATCAGTAATATGGAACCGGTCATTCGCCAAGCACAAATATTAAGTATTGATTTGGCTGCCGTTCGTGCTGCTGATGCGCCGGGAGCATTTAAGGCAAGTCCGAACGGATTTTTTGGAGAGGAAGTTTGTCAATTGGCAAGGTTTGGCGGCGTAAGTAATGGCGTAAAATCCTTCGGAATATTTTCTTATGATCCATCCAAGGACCAAGGAGGGCATACGGCACATTTGGCGGCCCAAATGGCATGGTATTTTATTGATGGCTACATGAATAGATATCCGGAAAGTCCTAATGAAAATGCAGATGAATTTTTGAAATTCATTACTTCTATTCAAAATAATGCCTATCAAATTGTATTTTATAAGAGTAAAAGAACAGATCGTTGGTGGATGGAAGTCCCCATTAATGAACGAGAATTTGCAGGCTCCCATCATATTATTCCATGTACCTACAAGGATTATCAAACGGCCACCCAAGAAGAGTTGCCGGAACGTTGGTGGCAGGCCATGAAGAAATTAAGTTAGGCCTTAAGGATGTAACATAAAAAAAGCTCCAAAAGGAGCTTTTTTTATGTTACATCATCTCATTATTAATGAGTAATGATAAACTTCTTTGTTTCAATATAATCTGCAGTTTCGTAGCTAATGATATACACTCCTTCAGGAAGTTGTTTTTGGTCATTGGAAAAGAGATTGATATAATAATTCGTATTGCCGGTTTTGATTTCTTGATGCGTAATTAATTGCCCGCTCATGTTAAAAACCTTCACTACGCCTTTCACCGGATTGCTGAAATTCAAGTTGAGGGAATTGCTTACCGGATTAGGGTAGAAATTCATGTTATTAGACTGAGTTTGGGTATAACGCGGGTCGGATTTGCTGCTGATATAAACTTCCTCGTACGGACTGCAAAAGTTATCTGCAATATAATTATCCACGAGTACCCCGGATGATGGCTTAGCGCTTCCGGAAGGCCATACGATTACGATAACGGTAGTATCAGGAGGGAAGTTCTTTTTATCAATGGTAATATCCTTGGAATAAACTGCGCTGCCATGAGGAGGGATGGTATAACTATTGGCGCCGTTGCTATCCAATACAAAAGTGTATTGGGGATTGGTAATATTAATATCTTTCTTTTTAGAGATATAAACTTTAAAAGCAATATCCCCTTTGAAAGTATCCGGTCCTTGATTCTTAATATAAATATAAAGCTTGTAGGAACTACCGATATAGCAAGTTCCATTGTCTGTAACCAGACTATCCGTAAATTGCAAGTTGTAATTATTGCCGCAGAAACCTTTCAGTCCAGCAAACAAAAGCAGGAATGTTATGATTAAAAGCTTCTTCATTTTCACGGTATTAAGTATGTTTTTCGTGTTTTTAAGTACTAAAACTGTAATTTTGATCCCTCAGTTTTAATTTTAGTATAGTACAAATATACAAAAATGGATTCACTTTCACAAATAATTAAAAATTTAAAAAAGGAAGAAATTCGTAGCTTCAAAATCTTCATGAAGCGTTATGAACGCGCTGAAGAGGCCAAGGTTTCCTTTCTTTTTGATTATATCCGTGATGGAATATTAACTGAGGATGAAATCATTAAAAAGCTTTTCCCTGGGAATAAGCCAAATATGAATGCCTATTACAGGCTCAGAAACAGACTTAAAACGGAATTAGAAAAGAGTCTTTTAATTTCTCACCACGATTTGGATAATAGAATCGCTCTGATGAATATTATCAATCTGGCCAATATTTTTACCTATAAATCCCAATATGAAGTTTCTGTTTATTATTTGAAAAAGGCAGAAAAAGCTGCCATTGAAAATGAATTTTATGATTTATTGGAATTGATATACAATGAGTTAATTAATTTGAGCCATCAGTTTGAGGAAATTGACCCTATTGAATATCAGGATAAAAGAAAACTGAATGCGAAGAAAAATGAAATAAGTATTGCCGCCGACCATGCCGTGGCCGCCATGTGGTATCGTTTAAGGCATTCAAAGTTTACCAGCGCCGATGAAATTTCATCAGAAATTCAAAATATCTTAAAAGAATTAAGAATTGCAAACCAAATTTATAATCTTCCTCGTGTACGCATTAGAATTCATGGTTTTGTTCGTGATTTGCTTTTCCAAAGCGGAAATTTTGAAGAATTGGAAAATTATTTGACGAATACTTTTGAGGAATTTGAAAAAACTAATTTATTTACCAAAAGTACTCATACCTCCAAAATAAATTTATTGACTTGGGTAATAAATGTTTTAATTATTAATAAGCATTGGGAAAAAGCGGAGAAGTTTACAGGCATATTGCTCGAAGAATTAAATCGTTTTAATAAGCTTTATTATGATCGCTTTATATGGACTTATTACCAAAGCTTAACTACCACCTATATCGGCTCCGGCAAGTTAGAGGATGCGATTGCATTATTAACCCAAATAACAGAATTGCCGGGGCATAAAAGCGTCAATTTCTTTGACTATGCCAGTTGGGTAAATTTAGCACTTTGTTATTATTATAAAAAAGATATATCTACAGCCATTAAAAAGCTCGGACATGTTTTATCCAAGGACATGTTTAAGAAATTGACCCCTGAACAGCAATTTTCTGTTTCTACTTTAGAAATTATATTTCATTTCGATAATCGCAATTTTGACTATTCCGAGTATAAAATAAATGAATTGAAACGTCAGTATCGAATTTTATTGAAAAAGGAAGAGTATGCCCAGGAAAAAGAATTTATTCGCATTGTCGGTTTACTCATTAGTGTTCCAAATCCATTTAAGGATAAAAAAGTATTGGAAAAAATCCATCAATACATATCCGGTTCTACCGAAGTGGGCGTAGGTTCCAATAGGTATATTGCTCCGGGTATTTGGTTAAAAACGAAATTGGATCATTCGGATTATTACAAACATTTATTATCACTCTTTAAGGCATAAAAACA
>CAIKRV010000051.1 GCA_903829945.1 uncultured bacterium
CAATATAACTATTGGGCCTCTTTCTTTTTATTTTAAACTTTTAATAGAGTACCGTAATAGTACCTACTACTTTTTTAATTTCAAGATTATCGTAATCGGTTAACCAAGCATAATAAACATATAATCCTTCCATGACTCGTTTGCCATCTCCGAGGCGGTCACCTTTCCATCCAACATCATTCCAATCATCGGTTTTATAAACAATTTGCCCCCATCTATCTACAATAACACAATGATATTGAAATACGCCTCGGGTATTTGGATGCCATACATCATTTAATCCATCACCATTTGGTGTAAATGCATTAGGGAACCTGCCATCCAATTTTAGGAATTGTTTAATTTTAACATATTGTGAGGTAGAATCAGAACAAGAATATTTATTGGTTAATTTTAACCAAACCAAATAAGTACCGGTATCAATCGGATCTTTTGGATGATATAAATGTTGGTTGGACGTAGGGTTGGTAGCATAAGTACTATCTCCAAAATCCCAATACCTGGTCGTTATAAAATCTCCTACGGAACTATCAGTAAAGGTTACTAAAGGCGTGTCATTGCCCACAGGATTCGGATAAGGAGTAAATTTAGCCACCGGTGAAGGTTGAACGTAAATAATTTTTGAGGTGGAAGCCAAACATTCGCCAGGCGTAGATGCCACATCTAATTTAACGTTATAGTATCCCGCTGAAATATAAGTATGACTTGGATTTTGAGTTCCATTTGCCTTTAAGTTATCTCCAAAGTCCCAAACATAGGCGGTAGTATCCATTATGGACGGACTTGCTACTGTTGAGGAATCATAAAATTGAGTTACTCTGTTTTGACAAGTTCCTACAATACCAAAATTGGCTACCGGAGTAGGGTAAATGGTAATATTTCTCGTATAAGTATCTGAAGGGCAGCTATTACTGCTAAGGTTATTGGCTACAAATATTTTTACTTGATAGGTACCAGCGTCACTATAGGTATGCTGAGGATATTCAGTACCGGTTACCGGGGTAGAACCATCTCCAAAATCCCAATAAATATAACCTAATGCAGCTGTTTTGCCGAAGGTAGAGGAATCAGCAAAAGTTACCGGTGCATTCTGACAGGTATAATTACCAAGAGAGAAGTTGGCCACCGGATGTGCATATATAATAATTCTGTATTTTATGGCTGTGGCATTAGTTGTATCAGGGCAACCATGTTGTGAATAGGATACTAAACGAACGAAATAGGTTCCATCGGTTGACCATGTATGTTTAGCATTAACGCCTACATCTGTAGTTCCATCGCCATACAACCACAAATATGAGGTTACCATTGATTCATTAATAGCAGCTGAAGAGTTGCTGTATAAATTAATTGTATCAAAAGTACAACCTTTCATTGGAGTATTATCATAGTAAAAATCACTGGTTGGTGTTTGCCATGCATAGATGGTTTGAATTGAAATGGCCCGACAACCTTTATCAGTTACAACTTCTAAAGTAACCGTTTGTGCGGTATCAGTATTATCAAATTTATGAAGTGGATTTGCAATCGTATCAAAACCGCCATCCCCATAATCCCAAGCATAGCTTGTAATGGTACCTGTTGAAGTATTATTAAATTGAATACCGTATTCATTACAGTAGGAAGGTCCGGTAAAACTTGCGGTTGGTAAAGGATAAATCGTCAAATTCATCGTACTTGAATTTGAGCATCCGTCAGAAGTCACCATGGAAAGCTTAACGGTATAAGTACCCGTTGATTTGTACATATGTGTAATAGTTGGATTAGTTGTAGTGGTGGTTTTAGAACCATCACCATAATCCCAAGTATAACTGACTATGGAAGGCGGGTTGGCTATAGAACGATCAAATGAATCATTGGCAGTAAATGTAATGACACTATCTACGCAAATATTATCAGTAGTTACCCAAATATATGGTTTAGGGAAAACGTAAACAAATTCAGTACCCTTAGAGCGACATCCATTTTGTGCCTTGGTTACGATGGTCACACTATATAATCCTCCTTTAGCATAGGTATAAGTAGGATTTTGAGAAGAGGAAGTATCTGCTAAGGTAGTTGAATCTCCAAAATTCCAATTGTATTTTAAACCAGTAGTTAATCTACCGGTATATTTAAATTGTAAGGAAGAATTTTCACATGCTGTTCCGGTTGAAAAAGTAGTATCCGGGGATTGAAGAATAGTAACATTTTGAGAAATACTATCTACACATCCTCCACCGGTAACTACAACTAATTTTACAGGTAAGTTTACACCTGCAGAATCATAGGCATGGGTTACTTTTTTCCCGGTAGCTATATCAGGATTTCCGGTGTAAGCATTAGGATCACCAAACGTCCAAGTTTGTTGTTGAATGGTATCATTAGTTACTGTAGATTTATCAGTGAATACCATTAATTGACCGGAACATCCGCCGGCTGTGCTGAAATTAGGAGTCGGTAACGGAAAAATATTTACATATACACCGGTGGTATCATTACATCCAAGTTGTGTTGTTGCCGTCATAGTAATATGATATTTTCCGGCAGCAGTGTATTTATGGTTAACGTTATTTATAACTGTATTCGTAGTGCCTGACTTATCTCCGAAATCCCAAACCCACTTTTGAGCAGTATCAGTTGAAAAATACGAGGTCATATCGGTAATCGTATTCGTCAATCCCAAACACAAATCAGTAGTTGCAATACGCATAAATGGCGTCGAATTAATCGTCAGACTCTGTATCATTGAATCTATACACCCGCTATTGGAAGTAACTACTAATTTTACTCTATAAGTTTTAGGGCTTTTAAAAGTATGCAATGGATTTTGAGTAGTACTGGTACTACCATCTCCAAAATCCCAATACCAAGAACTTATTTTGCCGGTACCACTAATGCTGGATTTATCTGTAAAGGTGGCCGGTGCATTTTGACATGGATTAACATAGGAAAAATTAGCCGTAGGTTTTGGGTTTATAACTACGCTAACAGTATCAGTATCCCTACATCCATTTTCTGTAATGGTGATATAGGTTACTTTTTTAATTCCTGTAGAAGTATAAACGTGTGATGTTGTATCTGTTAAAATTGTACCGGAGCCATTGCCGTCTCCAAAATCCCAAGAATGTTGTAATAAATTCGAGTTGGCTGTAGTATCTTTATTAGTAAATCGTACTATTGAATCTTGACATTCTGCTTTCGTAACCACTATTTTTGCGAAAGGCTTAGCGTACAAATAAGTGGCATTTGCAATTTTTAAGGTCTTATTAAAACAGCCGGTTTGTGGCCAATAAACAGTTAAAACCGGATAATAGGTGCCCCATCCGGAATATTGATGACTATAATTTGCAGGATTTTTCCTGGCATAAGTAGGACTTCCATCGCCAAAATCCCAAACATATTTTCCATTACCAAGAGATGAATCTGTTTGGTTTAAAAAGCTCAATGCGCTATCAGCACATCTGGAGGTGGAAATAAATGAAGGTAAAGCATTATAAAGTTTAGTAAATACTTTCATTACTGAATCGGTATCTCCATGTGCCGTACCAACCGTTAACCAAATGGTGTCTTTTATGGTTTTTGCATTACTGGGATTTTTAAATACTAATGCAGAAACAGTATCACTGAATGCCTTTGGTATGGATGTTGTTGAAGTAAATCTCCAAGACCAATAGGTGATGGTATCACCGGCGGCACAAGTACTTTTTGAAGCTGTTGCAAGTACTGAGTCTGAGTTTGAACAGCTGTCTGTCAGGGTAATAACAGGCGTAACCTTGGCTTGAACATGGTGTGAGATCATCAACAGGGTAGAGAATAGTACTAATCTATTGAGCAATTTCTTCATAATGAGTCGTAGTTTTACTAGACGTTTACGTTGTTTGTTAATTTTTCAAAATTGCAAAAAAAATCCCAATAACTGACAATGTTTTACGCAATTTCTTATCCACAGAATCAAAATTGTTTACACCCTATTTTTCCGCAGATCTTACCAAATTTACAAAAATTTAATCATATTTTTACAATAATGTATCATTATTGCCCAAAATGGGCGATGATTTTCCTTTATTTAAAAGGTTTGAATGAAGTACTTTTATTTATTTTGATTCAGATTTTTCTTTTAGAATAGCTTGTAAAGCATACATTTCATCTCTTAATCTTGCTGCTTCCTGAAAATTCATCTCTTTGGCTGCCTTCAGCATACTGCTTTTTGTATTCTCAATAGATTTTTCTAATTGCTTAATACTCATATATTCAACTACTGGGTCTGCAGCCATGGCCTGACGCAATTCTTCTTGATATGGGATAATATTGGCCGTATCACGCTCTATACTGTCAGCAACAGAAGTTTGTAACAATATTTGTTCTTTGGTCTTTAAAATAGTTTTTGGCGTAATGCCATGTAATTCATTGTATTTAATTTGCTTTTCTCTTCTTCTATTGGTTTCATCAATAGTCCTTTGCATAGAACCTGTGATTTTATCGGCATACATTATAACTGTACCATTTGAATTCCTAGCCGCTCTGCCCGTTATCTGGGTCAATGCCGTATCTGACCTTAAAAATCCTTCTTTGTCAGCATCCAGGATGGCCACTAAGGACACCTCCGGTAAATCCAAACCTTCCCTTAATAAATTAATGCCAATTAATACGTCAAATAATCCTAAGCGTAAGTCTCTCAGTATTTCAACTCTTTCTAAAGTATCGATTTCTGAATGAATATAACGACATCGAATGGCGAGCTTTTGGAAATATTTGCTCAATTCTTCTGCCATACGTTTGGTCAAGGTGGTAACCAGTACGCGCTCATCTTTTTTAACACGATCGTCAATTTCATTTAATAAGTCATCTACCTGATTTTGACAAGGTCTGACTTGAATAATAGGATCTAAAAGTCCAGTAGGTCTGATTAATTGTTCCACTACTGTTCCTTCTGTTTTTTGCAATTCATATGGTCCGGGCGTGGCACTAACATATATCACTTGACCGACGATTCCTTCAAATTCATTAAATGCTAATGGTCTGTTATCCAATGCTGCGGGCAACCTAAATCCATATTCAACCAGATTTTGCTTTCTTGCTCGATCTCCCGCATACATCCCGCGCACTTGTGGAATGGTTTGATGACTTTCATCTAAAAAGACCATAAAATCATCAGGAAAATAATCCATTAAGCAGAACGGACGATCACCGGGTGCACGTCTATCAAAGTATCTTGAATAATTCTCAATACCTGAACAATAACCCAGCTCATTCATCATTTCAATATCAAAATTAACACGTTCATCCAATCGCTTGGATTCCTGGTATTTATTCAAACTATTAAAATAATCCAGTTGTAAAACCAAATCATCCTGTATTTCTCGAATGGCCATTTTGGTAGTTTCAGCAGAAGTGACAAATAAATTGGCCGGAAAAATAGTAATGCTATCCCTGCTTTGCACTTTGGTACCGCTTCCGGGATCAATCACTTCCAAACTTTCAATTTCATCTCCCCAAAAACATATTCTAAATGCCAAATCCATATAGGGTGGATGAACATCAACAACATCTCCGTTTACTCGAAAGCTACCTCTCGTAAAAGCTGCATTTGTTCTGGTATATAAACTTTCTATTAGTTTGTATAATAGCTTGTTCCTACTTATGTTTTGCCCTTTATTTAAGCCCACGATGGCCTCCCTGAATGAATTAGGGTTGCCCATACCATAAATACAAGAAACTGAAGACACTACAATTATATCTCTCCTTCCTGAGAGCAGTGAGGTGGTGGCTCTTAATCGCAGACGTTCAATTTGTTCGTTAATACTAAGATCCTTTTCAATATATACATTACTCACAGGCATATAGGCCTCAGGTTGATAGTAATCGTAATAGGAAACAAAATACTCTACTGCATTTTCCGGAAAGAATTGTTTAAATTCTCCATATAATTGAGCAACAAGGGTTTTATTATGGGTTAAAATAAGTGTAGGCCTATTTACTTCTTGAATTACATTTGCCATGGTAAAAGTTTTACCTGAACCGGTGACTCCTAATAATACCTGATGTTTTTCTTGATCATTTAAGCCATTGACCAATTGTTTAATGGCGCTTGGCTGGTCTCCCGTAGGTTTAAAGGTACTGGCAAGTTTAAAATTCATAATGCAGTGCTAACAATCGAGCAAGTTAACTAATTCCGTAGAAAAGTAATTTAGTTTTATCTGATTTGAGCTTACTTTTTTGAATATCTCTATTTTCTAAAATATAAGTTACGTATTTACTTCATATCCTGCTTTAAATAAACAAATTATCCATATGGAAAGAAAATATTTACGATGAATTCCGACAAACAAAAATTCATACCTTTGAGGAAAATTTGAAAATGAATAAGCTGATGCTGATTTGATGGGTAATGAATTCTAAATTAACTATTAATCAATTCTTCAAACAGTTTTCATTGCAAATTTTTAGAACCAATTGCGAACAATTAATAGATCAACTTATAATATGTCAAATGCTTATTTTAAACTGCCAAAGGCAGTTAATGAACCGGTTAAATCTTATGCTCCGGGCTCGCCTGAAACCATAGCTTTGAAAGCTTCCCTAAAGGACCTTCAATCCCAATATCTTGAAATCCCGGCATATATCGGAGGAAAAGAGATAAGAGAAGGTGCTAAAACTGAAATTGTACCACCTCATCAACATAAAAAAGTACTTGGTCATTTTTTTAAAAGTGAGCCTAAGCATGTTCAAATGGCCATAGAATCAGCGATGAAAGCAAAAAAGGAATGGTCAGAAATGTCATTTGAACATCGTGCCTCAATTTTTTTAAAAGCAGCTGACTTATTAGCGGGACCTTATCGTTATAAAATGAACGCTGCTACCATGATTGGTCAAAGTAAAAATCCTTTTCAGGCCGAAATTGATTCGGCTTGTGAGTTGATCGATTTTTTTAGATTTAATGTTCAATATGCCGCCGAGATTTATGCCAATCAACCGGAATCATTACCGGGTATGTGGAATCGATTAGAATATCGGCCTTTGGAAGGCTTTATTTTTGCATTAACACCTTTTAATTTTACTTCTATAGCAGGTAATTTACCTGCAGCGCCTGCATTAATGGGTAATACAGTGGTTTGGAAACCTTCTGAAAAGCAAGTGTATTCTGCACAAGTTATTATGGAAATCTTTAAAGAAGCAGGAGTACCCGACGGAGTGATAAATTTGATTTATCCTTCCGGTCAGGATATGGCTAAGGTTTGTTTACATCATCGTGATTTTGGGGGAATACATTTTACGGGTTCTACCGGTGTTTTTAATACCATTTGGAAAACCGTAGGTGAAAATATAAGTAATTACAAATCTTATCCACGTTTGGTTGGTGAAACAGGAGGGAAAGATTTTATTATTTTGCATGAAAGTGCCGATGCCAAAGCTTCAGCTGTGTCCATCGTTCGCGGTGCATTTGAATATCAAGGTCAGAAATGCTCTGCTGCCTCCCGAGTATATATTCCATCTACTATCTGGAAGGAGGTTAAAGATTATATGCTGGAGGATTTATCTACCATGAAAATGGGTGTGGTTGATGATTTCAGTAATTTTATCAATGCAGTAATTGATGAAAAATCTTTTGATAAATTAGCTTCCTACATTGATGGTGCCAAACAAAGTAAGGATGCTGAAATAATAGCCGGAGGGAATTACAATAAATCCGAAGGTTATTTTATTGAACCTACTATTATTTTAGCTAAAGATCCGCTTTACGTTACTATGTGTGAAGAATTATTTGGTCCGGTATTGACTGTTTATGTTTACGAACCTGATAAATGGGAAGAAACATTAGAATTAGTTAATAATACTTCACCCTATGCATTGACCGGGGCTGTTATTTCTCAAGACAGAAAATCGATAGCTCAAGCTGAAAGAATTTTGCGTGATGCGGCAGGTAATTTTTATATTAATGACAAACCAACAGGTGCGGTGGTAGGCCAACAACCTTTTGGAGGTGCTCGTGGATCCGGAACCAATGATAAAGCCGGGTCTTATCTAAATCTTATACGTTGGGCATCTCCAAGAACAATTAAGGAAACATTTATTACTCCAAAGGATTATAAATATCCATTCCTTGGTTAATCCAAAGTGAAAATTTAAATAATATAATGAAATATCCCGCTTCAATTTTGTTTGAAGCGGGATTTAAATAAAATTATGGTTAAGAGAAAGAAGAAAAAGTCGGTAAATAAATATATTATTTTTGCCTTAATAATTTTACTGGCAGGAGGTGGGGTTGGCGGATATTTGGCCTATGAATGGATTTATGCTCCCAATGTAGTTGTGGAAAGTGAAAAACCCGTTTATTTATATATCCACACCGGATGGAAATTCTCGGATGTTATTAAGGAATTGAAGGATAAAAATTATGTAAAAGACCTTTCTTCCTTTGAAAAAATTGCGCATCGAAAAAAATATACCGATAAAGTTTTACCCGGTCGCTATAGATTGAAAAAAGGCATGAGCAATAACCAACTTATAAATATGCTTCGCTCCGGAGAGCAAGAGCCTTTAAAATTAGTGTTGACCGGTGTTCGTAAAAAAGAGGAATTGGTTCATAAGGTTTGCTCTAAGCTAGAAATGGATTCAAATACTTTAATAGCAACATTAAACGATAATTCATTTTTAAAAAAGTATAAGCTGGACAAGGAAAATGTACTTACTTTATTTATTCCGAATACCTATGTATTAAATTGGAATATTAGTATTCATCAATTTATGGAAAGAATGGCCAAAGAACATGATGAATTTTGGACTGCTGAACGCAGAAAGAAGGCACAAGCAGCTGAACTTACACCTGTGGAGGTTTCCATATTGGCCTCAATTGTTCAAAGCGAAACCACTAAGGATGATGATAAGCCGATTATTGCGGGTGTGTATATAAATAGAATTCACAAGAATATGCCTCTAGAGGCGGATCCAACTTTAGTATGGGCTTTAAATGATTTTACAATTAAAAGAGTTTTAAATTCACATAAAAAAATAGATTCTCCTTATAACACTTATATGTACGCCGGTTTACCACCTGGGCCAATTTGTTTACCAACCATCAATTCTCTGGATGCGGTACTTAATTATCAACATCACGATTATATATATTTTTGTGCCAAGGAAGACTTTTCAGGCTATTCAAATTTTGCAAAAACCTTAAAAGAACACCAGGAAAATGCAAAAAGATATACTCATGAATTAAATAAAAGAAAAATTTACAAATAATTTTACATCGCTTCAAGCAAATTTTACCTATGAAAAAATTAGTGGTTTTAAGTATAATTTTATGTTGTTTTTTTTGTGCTTTTGCACAGAATAAAGATGCAAAGTCTGACCCGAAATCAGCGAAAAAAGTTGCGAAACCAAGCACCAAATATCTTGAATACACTAAAAAGGGAACAAATTTGGCACAAGACGGTGATTTCAAAGCTGCATTAAAGGAATTTGATAAAGCACTCAAAGAAAATCCTGAATATTTGCAAGCTTATTTTAATCGTGGATTGGTAAAAATAAAATTAATGGATTATCAGGGAGCCATTGAGGATTTTAATCAAGTTTTAAAACTACGAGCTAATTTTTCTCCTGCATTACTCAATAGAGCCGCAGCGAAAGGCTATTTGAAAGATTATGCTGCAGCATTGTCAGATTTAGATCAATTATTAGAAGCAAAACCAAGTTATGCCAAAGCCTACGCTTTGCGAGGCCAAATGAAACGTAAATTAAAAGATAGAGAAGGTGCTTGTGACGATTATGTAGCTGCCATGGAATATGGAGATAATAGTGCTAGTAAAGAGGCGGACATTTTATGTGCCTCAAAACTGAAAGGAAAAATACAAATTAAAAAGGAAACTTTTACCATGGAATGGCCGGATTCATCGGCATGGAAACCTTATGATACCTTAAAATCAAATTTTATTATTCAAACACATTTTTATAAGGCTGGGGAAGGAAGTGATAAATGGACGGAAGCAGGTGCAATTACTATCAATAATAACATCAGAAATGTACCCGTAGATGAGGCCATGAAATCCATCGTTAATGAACAAGGAACACCTCAATCACAAGTCAGCCTATTGGAAAAGAATGAAGAGGATGAATTTGCATGGATAGAATTTGTAATTGAATCCCCCGGAAAATCTGTTATTTATCACGTAGTACAAGGGAATATGAATCAATATGTAGTTTCCGTTACAATGAGAACCGCCTCCATTGACGAAGATACACGAAATGCTTGGAAGGAATGGCTTAATAAAGGTAAAGTAGAATATAAATAATTATTCTTCTTTGAGCATTTTTCTAAGCATATCCAACGCAGTGATCGCAAATAGGTGAATATTTTCAATTCTATTTCTATTGAAATAGTATTTTTTGGTAATAATTTTATTTTTATTACCGACACCAATCCAAACCATACCTACGGGTTTATCAGGGGTGCCACCACCCGGTCCTGCAATGCCGGTGGTCGTAATAACATAATCCGTCTTTAATCGTGATAGCGCGCCTGCAATCATTTCACGACAGGTTTCTTCACTCACCGCCCCAAATGTATTGAGTGTTTCATTTTTTACGCCTAATAAATCTTCTTTAAATTCATAAGCATAGGTAATAACACTACCTTTATAATAGACACTGCTTCCCGGGACGGATGTAAATAAATGCGCCAAATATCCTCCGGTGCAGCTTTCTGCCGTAGCTAAAGTTGCATTTTTTAGTTGTAAAGTCTTTCCTATGGTTTCTGCCAGTTCTTCATTACCATAACCGTAAATATATTCTTCAATTAATGGAATTATTTCAGACTTCCAACCCAATACTTTTTTTTGTATTAGATTTTGATCCTTACCAATTCCGCTAATTCTTAATTTTACCATGGCTAATTCAGGAAGATAAGCCAACTTAAAGTAATGCTCAGAAGTGCATGATTTTTCTATTTCTTCTTCTATAATGCTTAATTTTTTGGCCAGTAATGATTCTGCAATACCTACTGTTCTGATGGTTTCATGACAAATAAAATCAGATACGAATTTTTCCTTAAGTTTTTGTAAAATAATATGCTCCATTAAATGTCGCATTTCAATGGGTACCCCCGGCAAAGTAATGACTGCTTTATTATTTTTTTGAAACCAAAAAACCGGGGCTGTACCTACCGGGTTTATTATTACTTCTGCCTTTGCCGGAACCATTGCTTGCTGTAAGGTCAGTTCATTTAGTACCCTGCCCATTCTTTCATATCTGTCACGTAATTCCTCTTCAACTTTAGCGTCCCAAATTAATTCAGATCCGAAATAATTGGCTAGGTTTTTTTTGGTAATATCGTCTTTCGTAGGGCCCATGCCTCCGCAGGAAATTACAATATCTGCTTCCTTCAATAAATATTCCAAACCATCCGTTATTTCCTTTTCTCGATCACCAACCGTAATTCGATTAATGACATTAAATCCATGATCATTTAAAAGCTTGGCAGCAAAACGAGAATTTGTATCCAAAGTTTCACCGCTTAAAATTTCATCACCTATTATTAAAATACCGACTTTCATATCTTCTAAAATTGCGTGTAAAGGTAGGTATTTTGATACAATCGGATAGGTAAATCTTTCTAATTTTAAATCTTCTTTCATGACATTAGTTCTAATTGACCTAAGGCTTTGAATGTTTCAATTTTTTTTTTAATTTCGTCTTTTTATTTTATATGAAAAATTTATATTTATTCGGACTTATATTATCCTTGTTTTTTGCCTCGGCATGTACCAAACAAGAAGTAAATAATGCAATTTCTAAACTTACTCAAAACTCATTATCTGACTCACAAATTGTTGCGGGATTGAAGGCCGCTCTGAATACCGGTACCGATAGCAGTACCACGCAGACCCATCGCCTAGATGGATACTTCAAAAATCCTCTGATAAAAATACCGTTCCCTTCAGATGCTCAATCAATCTTAGATGTTTTAAGCTTGATTCCCGGTGGTCAATCTTATGTAGATAATGTTGTTTTAAGCCTCAATAGAGCCGCTGAACAAGCTGCAATTAAGGCAGCACCTATATTTTTGGATGCCATCACCAGTATGACTATTCAAGATGGTAAAAATATTTTGTTTGGTGATAGTCTTGCAGCAACAAATTACCTGAATACCAAAACTTATGCAAGTCTTAAGACTGCTTTTATGCCTGATATTAAAACTTCCTTAGATAATGTTTCGGCAACTAAGTATTGGACGGATTTAACTACCGTTTATAATCAAATTCCTTTGGTTACAGCAGTCAATACCAATTTGTCTGATTATGCAACCGGTAAAGCTTTGGATGGGTTATTTACTATGGTCGGTATGGAAGAAAAGAAAATTAGAAAGGATCCTGCTGCCAGGGTTTCTGATATTCTTAAAACAGTATTTGGCCAATTAGACCACCATTAAAATAGTTGTTCTTTACAGGTTTTAATGAAGGTAACAAATGTCAGGTTTTAGTCCTTTTAAATATTTAAAATATTGAATATTAATTATATATCAATTAAATAATTGTGCTTTTTATCCTGACAATTGTCATTTTAGTACAGTGATATTAGGAATACCTTTGCCTAAATTATGACTACTAAAAATTTTAACGACAATTTTATCCGCGCTTGTCGCCGTGAAAAATCTGATTATATTCCCATTTGGTTTATGCGCCAAGCCGGACGCTACCAAGCTGAATATCGTGATGTTCGAAAAAAATATAGTTTATTAGAAATTTGCCGTCATCCGGATGTTTGTGCTGAGGTTACATTATTACCGGTAGCACAACTTAATGTTGATGCAGCAATACTTTTCTCTGATATAACCTTGCCTTTAGGACCAATGGGCATCAATTTTGATATTGTAGAAAATGTTGGTCCGGTTATTCATAATCCGGTACGTGAAGCTAAAGATGTAGATCGAATTTTAGCCTTCGATCCTTCCCAAAGTTTGGAGTATGTAGGCACAACCATTGAGCTATTGAAAAGAGAATTAAAGGTGCCTTTAATTGGATTTGTAGGTGCTCCGTTTACTTTAGCAAGTTATATAATTGAAGGGGGGCCATCAAAAAGTTATTTAAAAACTAAAACCTTTATGTATGCTCAAACGGAAGCATGGCATAAATTAATGGATATATTGGCTACTGAAATGGCGAATTATTTACGTTATCAGGTTAATAAAGGTGCTGCTGCCATTCAAGTATTTGATTCATGGGTGGGCAGTTTGTCTATAGAAGATTATCGTGATTATGTATTTCCGCATATGACAAAAATGTTTTCCTTATTGAAAGATTTGGATGTGCCTTTAATTCATTTCGGGGTGGTGAGTGGTCATTTACTTCCTATGATGAAAGATTGTAGAGCAACGGTAGTTGGCTTAGACTGGAGGGTTCGCATAGATGAATCATGGAAATTATTAAATTATGAGGTAGCTGTGCAGGGGAATTTAGATCCTGCAGTTTTAGTAGCTCCGGAAAACATCGTACATAAGAAAACACATCAAATACTGGAACAAATTGATAGACCGGGATTTATATTTAACTTGGGTCATGGGATTATGCCTCAAGCAGATGGTGATACCTTAAAACGTATTGTAGATCAAGTTCATGAATATCAATTAAAATTTTAATTTAATATGGCAAAGCGCGCAATTTTAATGATGGCTTATGGTAGTCCCAATACCCTTGAAGATATTGAGCCATATTATACTGACATACGCAGAGGAAGGAAACCTACTCCGGAATTATTGCATGAGCTGACCGAGCGCTATAAAGCAATCGGTATTGGAAATGGGAATTCACCACTTTTAAATACCACCATTGCACAGGCAGAAAATTTGGAAAAAGCCACCGGTATTCCTGTTTATTTAGGCATGCGCCACTGGAATCCATGGATTCGCGAAGCTGTCCTCGAGATGAAAAATGATGGGGTGGATGAAGTAATAGGAGTAGTTATGGCTCCACATTATTCTGAAATGAGTATTGCACGATATGTTCAGAATGTAGAAGACGGTATGAAATTGCATGGGGCTGAGATGAATTTTTCATTTATTAAAAGTTGGCATAACCATCCGCTTTTTATATCGGCACTCAATGAAAAAATTGATGCTGCCATGGAGCTTTTTAATAAGGATGAAGAGCCTTTTGTAATCTTTACCGCGCATTCATTGCCGGAAAAAATATTGTTAAACAATGATCCTTATAAAATACAACTTTTAGAAACTTGTGATTTATTGTCAGAAATGGCTGATATTCCTCAATGGAGTTTCGCTTTTCAAAGTGCCGGCCGAACAGAAGAAAAATGGTTGGGACCTGATTTGTTGGAAGAAATCAAAAAACTAAGTCATGAAGGGGTAAAATCAATTTTGGTTTGTTCTGTTGGATTTATTACTGATCATTTAGAAGTAATGTATGATATAGACATTGAGGCTAAAAAATATGCTGCTGACTTAGGCATTCATTTAGAGCGTACCGCTTCCTTAAATGCACATCCTTTGATAGCTGAAACCATCAAGGATATTTTGGAAAAAGATTTTAATATTTAGTTTAAAACATTAGTAGCTATGACCCAAAATACTATAATTATTGGAGCAGGTATTTCCGGACTAAGTGCCGCTTATTATCTGGAAAAAGCCGGGGAAAAGGGGAGCATTACCATTTTGGAAGCTGCAAAACATCCCGGTGGGAAAGTAGCTACTACTCATGAGGATGGTTTTATTGTAGAGCATGCACCCGATTCTTTTATTACTACTAAACCTTTTATGCTGGATTTGGTATCGGAATTAGGTTTGAGCAAGGATATAATTGCACCGGCAAATTCTAAGTTTTTTATTTTGAAAGATGGAAAACTAATGGATGTTCCAAAGGGATTGAATTTTATGGTGGCCACCGATGAAGATGCTTTTATGCAAAGTGAAATGTTTACTGAGGCAGGAAAACATCGTGCCTTGGAGGAGGTTAATATTCCGGCTAAAAAGTTTGATGCGGACGAAGATGAATCATTTGGTGATTTTGTAGAGCGAAGATTTGGTAAAGAAATGTTGGAAAACTATGCGGAACCTTTATTTGCCGGTATTTATTCCACACCATCCTATGAATTGAGCATGAAAGCCGCCTTCCCGATGTTTCGAAATATGGAGCAAAAATTTGGAAGTATAACCCAAGCAATAAATGCTATTCCTGTGCCTGAGGCTGCTCCTAAAAATAAAAATGAAAATTTGCAGCGCTCTCCTTTTGTTAGCTTAAAACACGGCATGCAAAGTATTATTGATGCCTTATTGCAGAAACTGTACAAAACTAAAATTCTTACAGAGGCAAAAGTATTGTCCATTCATAAAAATGGGGATGGGTATAAAGTTATTACGGATACTCATATTTATGATGCCGGCAGGGTTATCATTACCTTACCGGCCGCAGCGGCGGCAACTTTATTTGCGACCTTAGATTCCAAGATTCAAAATATTTTAGAAAGCTTTCCTTCTAATTCCAGTCGAATATTAACCCTGGCTTTTAATAAAAAAGATTGTGAATTGCCTGATGCTACCGGCTATGTGGTTGCCAAAGGTAGTGATACACTTTTAAGTGCATGTACATGGTCCAGTAAAAAATGGGATTATAGAGCACCGGATGCTTATCATTTAATTAGGTGTTTTTTTAGTAAAACAGAATTATTGAAATTGTCTAAAGACGAATTAATAATGATTGCTAATCAAGAATTATCGAAATTGGTTCCGGTACATGGCACTCCTGTAAAATCATGGCTTAGTAATTATCCTAATTTATTGCCTCAATATAAAGTCGGCCATTTGGAAAAACTTAAGCAATTAAATATGTTATTGGAGGCTTTGCCTGAAATTCAACTTATTGGTGCATATTACGATGGCATCGGTATGCCTGATTGTGTAAAACAAGCTCAGGCCCTTTAATTATTAATTAAAGCTTATTTTTAAATAAAATATTAAAATA
>CAIKRV010000052.1 GCA_903829945.1 uncultured bacterium
CAGTAGCCGATATTTTTAAATTCCATTCAGTATTTGAACAAAGTGCATTTGCTGTTAGGTTACTGCTCCCAATTATAATACTATAAATGTTGCAATGCCGAAATAAATAGCCCTTTGCATGAAAATTATTGTTTGTGGCAATTTTGAGTTCTATATTTTTGAACCTCAACAAACGCTTTAGGGCTTCAGGTTGTGTGAAATTTAAATATTGTGAAACCAATACCTTCCCTTTAATCTTTTTATCTTCAAGACTAATGAGTGTATTTATTAGAGTTGCTACACCACTTGTAGTTACAAATGCAACAGACAAAATGAATTCATCGCAAGTCCTTAATTCCTGATTAATTGTTGTAAGTACTTTTCTTCCAGAAGAAGCATCATTAACTAATAATTTGGGAATAAAATTGTTATTTGAATGAATTTCCCGATCAATAAATCCATTTTTAAGGCTGAGAAGCAGATCACTATGCATGATATGGATTAATCAATTGTTAGTTTTTTCACAATCGGAATATCAGCTTCTGCCCAATCCAATTTATTCAATTGATTTTTATTGAGCCATTCATAACTAATATGTTCATTCAATTTTAAAGCTGGATTTTCACAAGTGCAAATAAAAGAATGCATTGTTATTTTAAAATCTGGATAATCATGATTAACTGTCAAAAACTTTTCATTAACGCATATTGTCATACTTAATTCTTCGTTAATTTCTCTAATTAATGCACTTTCTTGTGACTCGCCGTCCTCTAGTTTACCACCAGGAAACTCATATTTAAAAGAAATGTAATCAAACTTGCTTTGATTTCTTTGAACACAAAGTATTTTATCTTCATGTATTATAATCGCGGCAACAACTTCAATGTGTTTCATTGATGATTTAAATTAAAAATTTATTATATTGATGACAGAAATAAATTTAACTCTAATATCATTCATTACCTAAATTTCACATTATCACAGGTTCCAACAATGCAAAAATAGTTAAATTCCCTTATACTGGCTACTTAATTTTGTGGATATAAAAAAATAAAAACTAGACTGCAATTCCGTAAAAATTACTTCAAATTTTGTCGTGGTTTAATTGACAGTGGCATTATTCAAAGGTTAAATCGGTGCAAGTGCTTAGAAAATTAGAGTTATCCCCCAACAAAAAAGGGCTGCATTTGCATGCAGCCCTTTTCGTTTGCCCCTAAGGGTTTAATTTATTTCACTAATGTGATTTGTTTGGTAATCACGCGGTCTCCTATGCTCATACGAACAATATAAATACCGGAGTTTGCATTCTTGAATTCAGTAGCATTGAAGCTTACATTATAGCTTCCGGATACTTGGTGATGATTCACCAAGGTAGCCACTGTTCTTCCTAATACATCCATTACCTCTACTTTTACTTGTGCAGCATTATCAATGCTGTAAGCAATAGTAGTTTGGTCCTTAAATGGATTTGGATAAATATTCAAGCTATAATTTACTGCCGGCGTTTCATTAATACCGGTCCACATTACGGTGATGGAATCAATGGTAGTAGTAGTACAACCGCCATTGGTAGTAGTTAATTTCACTGCATAACGACCAGG
>CAIKRV010000053.1 GCA_903829945.1 uncultured bacterium
TCAAAATGTTTTGTTTTAAATTTCATAAATCCTAAATAGGCTAAGGCAGTTGATGAAGGTTGTATATTTTCAACGAAAGTGGCACCCGCTATTTCTGATAATTTCTCCTTTGCTTTATCCATTCCATTTGCAAAAAAATATATCGGTTTATCCGTTGGAAATTGTTTGATAAAATTTTGATCAATAACGCTAGCTGCAGTTTCCCTTATAATATTTAAATTTTGGTCATATAATCCCCAATATACCTCCATCCTTCTGGCATCTATCATTGGACAATAATAAGCTTCTGACTGCATTAATTCTTTTTGTACAACTAGCAAGGCCAAAGCCTCCAAAGTATTTACTGAAATCAAAGGCAAATCCAGACTATAAGCCAATCCTTTAGCGATGGAAACACCAATACGTAAGCCGGTATAAGACCCGGGACCCTTACTTACTATAATTGCATCCAGATCTTTAAGCGCTATTCCGGATTCCTTAGTTAATTCTGAAATAAATACCGTCAATTTAGAAGAATGAATATTATGCCCAATTTCTTCTTTTAAAAATAAAATTTGATGATCATTACTCAGAGTTACTGAACAAACATCTAAAGCACTTTCTATGGATAAAAACTGAGGCATTAATAAATTAGAAGCTAACTTGTTTTTTCAATTCTTTGCCATTTCGTATAATGGTAACCTCAGTTGTATCGCCTTTATGAAATTTTGAAAGTGCAGACATATATCCACCCATATCTTTTACTTCATGGTCCCCTAATTTAATAACTACATCACCGGCTTGCAATCCGGCACGTTCAGCGGGCTTCCCAGAGGAAACGCCATCAATCCGCATACCTCCTTTATCGTACATGTAGTCAGGAATTACCCCTAGTGTTACTTTATATTTTACTCGTGTACTTGCTGTATCATCCTTGGTTTTTTGAAAAACCAATCTAGGATGACTGTCTAAAGTATTTACGATACCATCCAGATAATTTACAATATCCACCATTCCATTGAAATTAATTTTATCAATATCGTCAGAAGGTTTATGGTAATCTGCATGTGAGCCTGTGAAAAAATGCAAAACGGGAATCCCCTTTAAATAAAACGATGCATGGTCGGAAGGGCCAATTCCTGAAGCTGAGGTTTTGATTTTAAATGTACCCGGCATCACTTTCATAATGATAGAATCCCAGGTTGGAGAGGTACCGGTCCCGCTTAGCGCCAGTTTCATACTATCTAGCCTTCCCACCATGTCCATATTAAGCATATAGTCTATATTTTTTATATACTCAGGATTAGCAGTAAAACTTTTAGAGCCCACTAAGCCCAACTCCTCTCCGGAAAAAGCAATAAATAAATAATTGTGATTACTCGGGCCTGATTTTTTAATAATCCGCGCAAGCTCAATAAGAGCCGCTGTACCGCTTGCATTATCATCGGCACCATTATGGATGGCCGGTTTGCCTCTATATAGGCTATTGCCTGCTTCACCCTCGCCTAAGTGATCGTAGTGTGCACCTATCACAATGGTTTCAGATTTATTATTGTTAATATATCCCAATACATTATGACCTATACCTTTTTGTGCTTCCAAGTTTACATTTAAATTAAGCACTATATTCTTTGCCTTTTTAATTTGATCGGCCCAAGAAGAAGTAATATGAAGCATAAATACTTTTTCACGCTGGATGGAATTAAACATTTTAAATGCCTCTAAATTAATTGGCTCCTTTGAATTATAAAATAAAATAGCAGCCGGCTTGTATAATTTAGCCATTTCATAACGAGCTCTCCAACCATCTGACTCGCCATATTTATGTACATCACCATCGGGCAAAGACAAATTAATTAAAAATATTTTACCTTCTAAATTACTTAAACCTTGATAAGAATTCAGGCCAACTTTATCGTCCTTTATTCCAAATCCTACATCTATGACCGATGCACTAATGCTACCCTCTTCAGAGTATGGCACCGGATAAAAATCTTTATCCAATTCCAATTTTTTTCCATTTAAATGATCGTCGGATGCAATGCTTATGGAATTATTAGGGCCGTATTTTAAAGCTAAATTAAAATCAAATCCTTCCAACCATGCTTCACGATCATTACTTACATTAGTAGCGTGTAAGGGAAAAGGTTTTAATCCTATTTCTATAAATTGATCAATAATATAATCGGCGGCCATTTTTTCATATTTGGTGCCTGTTAATCTGCCATGAAGTTTATCAGAAGCTAAATACCCTAAATGTTTCCTTAAGTTTTTATTTATATCTTGAGTAAAACCAATGCATGGAAACATAAAGGTTAATACGAACAATACGACTAACTTTTTCATAGTACAAAATTACATAAGAGTTATTGTAATTCTTTATAATTAAGATTTTAAAGGACTTCCAATAAACATAAAAGCCACCCGAAGGCGGCTTTAATGCAACAATTAAATTTATTTCTGTGCTGTGAGAATTTTTTGATACCTATCTGTATCCGTAAGTACACGAATAGCTTCTTGAATATCTATATCATCATCAAAACTAGCCTCTACCCTACCTTTTTGATAAAAGTATCGTGCAGCAATTTCATCTTCCAATAATTCTTTAATTTCTGCTTTGTATTTTTCAACATCGGATTGCTTATCCGTTTTTAATCTTTGTTTGGCAGTTTCTAATTCATTTTTTATGGCATCATAATACTTTTCATCCTTGGCGGCCTTTTCCAATTTTTGTAAATTTTCCTCAGTTTCCGTAGTATAATTATATTCTTTGTCCTTTAGAAATGCAATAAATTCTTGCCAATCTGATTCAGAAAGTTTGAAGCTGGCAGCAGATGCAATGGAAGGATGCACTTGTCGATATTTAGTCGCAAAATCAAAGAATAAGAATTTGTTGTTTAGGCTAATAATTACATCGGCATATTTTTTATGATCCAGGCTTAAATCTGGTTTTACTCCTTGTCCGGCATACACAATTCTTCCACCCTTGGTTTTAAATGCTTTCTTTAAGGAGTCAGCAGTTTTAAGTGCTTTCCCATTTTCATCTCTGTGTGCATAATCTATAGCTTGTATACAACGTCCACTTGGAATATAATATTTAGAGGTGGTCACCTTTAGCTGAGTATTATATGGTAAGGAACGAGTGGTTTGAACCAATCCCTTTCCATAGGTATTTTCACCAATTAATACTGCTCTATCTAAATCTTGCAAGGAACCGGAAAGAATTTCAGCTGCTGAAGCAGAACCTTTATCGGTTAATATTGCCACTGGGACCTTTAAATCAACCGGCATATCTTCCGTAAAATATTCCTTGTTCCAATCAGGCATTTTGCCCTTAGTGCTAACTACTAATTGGTTTTTATCAACAAATAAATTTACACATTTTATAGCCTCATCCAATAATCCGCCAGGATTTCCGCGTACATCAAGCACCAGGTATTTGAAATCAGGATTTTTCTTTAATTCCAAAAGTGCTTTCTTAAGTTCATCGGAACATTCCTGACGGAAGCCGATAAATTTAATGTATCCGATATTTTTATTAATCATACCATAGTATGGAACACTCTTAGTTTTAATTTCTTGACGTTTAATTTTCTTAATTAACTCTTTATCTTCACCTTGGCGCTTTATAGTTAATTCAACTTCTGTTTCAGGCTGACCTTTTAACAATTTACTTACATCATCCGTATTTTTACCTTTGGTAGATTTTCCATCAATTGCTACTATTACATCCCCTGCGCGTAAATCTGCCTTTTGAGCGGGCCACCCTTCATAAGGATCCCTAATCATGATAAACCCATCTCTTTCTGCTACTTGCGCTCCAATGCCCCCATACTGTCCGGTAATCATATACCTATAATCTTCAATTTCAGATTCAGAAATATAATTGGTATAAGGATCCAAAGATTTAAGCATAGGATCGATGCCGCTTCTGATTAATTTGGCAGGCTCTATATCATCTACATAGTAAGTATTCACTTCCTTATAAATTGAGGCAAAAATTTCAAGATTTTTAGAAATCTCAAAATAATTATCCATCAAATCAAAGGAAAAAAGACCAAAGATGCTGATCCCACAA
>CAIKRV010000054.1 GCA_903829945.1 uncultured bacterium
AATACCAACATAAACCTTCCCAAAGGACTGATTCTGTAAACGGCAGGTTTAAATATAAAAATTCCTATAAACGGAACAAATAAACAAATGGCAGCAGCATAGTCCCCATGACCGGCGAAGAATGGATGGGGTGCATAATTTCCATACAATTGCTCCCAGTGCGCTATAGCATGCCTAATCAACGCATATATAATAACTCCCAATAGGGATAAGCTGAATAAAAGTATGTACCTTCTAATGTTTTTAAATTTCATAAAAACATTAGTACCGATAAAATAAAAAACTACTGCAAACCAAAGTTTAGATATAAAGAATTTTATGGATACTACAAACATTGAACTAAAGCAGGCCGTAAATAAAATCCATAAGAGATTTATAATTATAACTATAGTCAAAGGATGCCTTAGTATTTTCTTATCATAGCGTCCATCCAAAATAATTTTTAGAAAGAATAAACACATTAATAAAAGAAATAAGGGCTCAGTGGGGAGATCGACACTAACTCCAAAATCTTTTAAATCTACTTTTAAACTTAGGGGAGTACAAAAGGCAAGAAACAAAAAAACTTGATCGGGATAGTAAAAGGCCCCCCAAATGACGACTACGACAAAAGGGACCAACATAAACCAATAGGTCTCTTCCACCATAAAATACATATTGATGCTAATAAACGCAAGCATCAATGTGTAATAGAGAAAATTCTCTTTATACTTCTGAATTAGGCTTCTCATTCATCAAATTTGCGAACTGTTTCTGAAGCTTATATTTTTTGAAATTGCCAATAAGTGCACAAACAATAATACTACAAGTAAAGGCAGAAAGCATTGCCAATCCTACTAATAAAAATCGTATTGGATAAGATTTTTTCTCTGCAGGTACCGCTCCACTGATTACAAATTTGTGTGATAAATTTTGTTTGGCATCCACTTGTGCCTGGTGCATTTTTGCTTCAATATCCGTAAGTTGATTTACTTCTGACTTTAATTGATCCGATAACTTTTTATGGGTAGGACCATACTCTGCCAATAGTTTTTCTTGATCTTTAATTTCTCTGGCTACGGAAGTATTTCCGGACATCAAAGCCCTATTGTATTGCTCCGTAAGAATTGCAGGCTGTTCTTCATAATTCAACACGCCAAGTTCACCGAGCTTACGCAATGAGTCCGCAATTATATTTATAAAATGTTCCTTTTCATGAAAACGGGCTTCCACAATCCGCAAGGCGTCAGAGGCTCTTTCTTGTTGAAGTTTGGTTTTAAAAGTATCCACATAAGCTGCAATTTCATTAGCTATTAAGGCAGCGGTATCCGGAGATTCATCCAAAACTGTAATTGCAACAGACATATATTCCGTACGTTCATAGCGAACATTATCATGGAAAATATTTTCCAAAGTAGTATGAGGATAATCTGATTTAGGATCAATATCATAATGCCTCATAAGATGAAACTTATTGGCAATATGCGTAGTTATTTCATCAGATTCAAGAACCTGAAGTAATTGTTCCGCTTCATTTTCCTGACCGAATGCAAGTAGGTCCAATTGGTCAGCGGTGGTACTCAATAAGGCACGTGCAATGGAATTGGTCCGTACCGGATATACAATTACACTTGACTTATACTTGGGATGAATAAAGAAAGGAGCACTAAAAATAAAGGCCAAAATTCCTGCTCCAAAAGTGGTAAATAAAATCGGCTTCCTAAATTTAATTAAAAAGTCAACAACATTGGCGAAATTAAATTCGCCCTGCCTTTCCGGGTTTCCAATCATTTGTTATTCAATTTAAGTAATTCCAGGAAGAATCCCGGTTTTATTAGTTTTAAAATCAGTGCAAAGGTAATATTAATAATACATAATAAGAGAACCGATAACCACCATTGAGCAAGGTAGTGACTTCCAAATTGAAAGCTAAATAGAGCCAAAATCAAAAATCCAAGTGTTCTTAGGGCCACATTTAAGGGAACATGCATTCCAAATAATTGGTGTGCTTTATACATCTGCACCCCACTTACAATTATTTGCGTACCTAAAGTGGCAAATACGGCACCTAAGGCTCCATATTGACGAATTAATACAAAATTCAAAATTACATTTACCAAAACGCCAGCGCCTGAGCTTATATTAAGAAAACGAATATTGCCATTGGCCGTCAGCAAGGTTCCATAAATGTAAACCGTAGAAATGGCTAATTGTGTAAACATTAAGCAACCAAATACCATTCCCAAGTAATGATCCGAGCTATTATGATATAATAAATGCATTATTTCATTCCGATAGTAAAAAGATGTGAGTGCCAATAAGAAAGAAGGAATCATTAATAGACTATAGGTGGTGCTTACGGTATGTTGCAAAGGCTCTTTACGCTTGATCATTCCACTAAATACTGGTAATAAGATAGTTGCGAATAAAAAAGCAACCATATTAAAGGCATCTAAAAGTCGATAAGCTTTATAATAAGTACCAGCTTCCAAAGCACCTTTGGGCAACATTCTTTCAATCATAATAACATCGATCCGGGTATAGATGGTCATTAAAATACCTAAAAGTGCATAAGGATAGCTTTCTCTTAAAATTACTCTTAGAAACAAAATATTGATTCTTGGTTTAAAATAGGCACTGTGTTTAAATACTAAAACCAATGCAAAAATTGCTGTAATAAAATAGGCAAAGGTTTGTGCATAAATAAACCATTCAATTTTTAAGGATTGGTGCAATACGCCTCCCCACAGTAAAAAGCTGCAAAAAATAATCATTAAAGTTCTATCCAGAACAGAAACTATGCTATCAATCCTAAATAAGTGCAAACCTGCCAAATTTGCCCGGAAATACAATATAATTGAGGCTAAAACTTGATTAAAAAGCAATAAAAATAACAAATAAATACTAAAGCCATGATAACCTAAAATTAACCCAAAAATCAAGGATATAATTATATAAACGGCACAAAGTATAAGTTTGAGAGGGATAAATGAAGAAATATATTTTGAAAGCAGACTTGGGTTTTGCGCCAACATTTTATTGGTATGGGTATGCAAACCAGGATCTAAAATTATTTGTAGCAATAAAGAAAAGCTAAATAAGGAGGCATAAAGCCCATAATTAGCCTCCCCTACCGATAATTGAACATTTCTATCAATACCTAATATCCAAAACGGCTTAATCAGCAAGTTCAAAAATAGAAGTAAAAATAGACTACGAAAGTGCTTTGGCTGCATTTGTATGCAAAGATAAGGGCACAAGATATACGTAATAAAGAGTTGGAAGTAAAATTTTGAATGCTATTGCCTAAATATTTCCAAAAGGCAGTACTATATTTGCCTAATGGAAAGGATTGCAATTTTTCCGGGGACTTTTGACCCCCCAACCTTAGGACATCATGATATTATTGAACGTGCTGTTAAAATATTCGATAAGGTTTACTTGGGTGTAGGTGAAAATTCCTCTAAAAATAATTTATTACCTTTTGAACAAAGGGTTGCCTTACTCAATGAAATATATAAAGAAAACGATAAAATCCAAGTAGAAGGTTATCATGAATTGACTGTAAATTTTTGCAAGAAAATTGGGGCAAGGTTTATTATACGGGGCTTGCGATCAGCCACTGATTTTGATTATGAACGTAATATTGCAGAGATGAACTTTCAATTAGAGGGAAGCATAGAAACAGTTTTTTTAATTAGCAGGCCCCAATATGCTGCCATTAATTCAAGCATCGTGCGTGAAATCCTGAAAAACGGAGGAAAAATTAGTCAGTTTGTCCCCAATATTGTTTCGCAACTGATTAAATTATAAGACTATAACTTCATCTTTAAGGATTTATTATACTTTCTGACTTGCTCCCGTTTATAAATAAAAACTCCGGTACTTATCCCTAGGGCGGCACCTCCTAATACATCAGAAGCCCAATGGTCATTATCATGTATTCTAGATAAACCACATAATCCGGCCAAAGTATAGGCTACTATAGGGACCCATGTTTTATCATGGTATTCGCAAGCAATAATTGCAGCCATGGAAAATGCAGATTGGGTATGTCCTGAAGGGAAAGATGTGGCATTGGTAAATATCCCGTTTGGCCATCTAAAAGGACCATCAAAAGTATATTGACTGTTGCTGGCATACGGTCGGTACCTATGGATTAATTCTTTCCAAACTGTGGTATAGGCTCCGCCAATAAAAAAGGTTTCCATGCCTAAACACGCAGTTTCCCTGCTACGCGTATCTTTTGTAAGGGTACCATATAAATAAAATAATCCCATAACTGGAATGGAATATCTACCATCACCCCATGGCATAAAGGCATAAGAAGCTAAGCTATTACTAAAATTGCTTCGATTTTTTTGAGTAAAATCCTTTATGGATCTATCAGCACTGCTTAAAATTGCCACAGAAGATATAGTTGCTGCAAAACCTAAATAATTATTCTTATTCCATTTCACAGGAGCTATGACAAGCGCTCCGGCATCTTTAAAACAATTTCCAAAATACTGCAAATCAGGACGTGGCAATCTTAAAGTATCTTGTGCACGCAGTTGGTGTCCATAGAAACTAAAAATTAAGAGCCATATTAAGCACCTCATAATCTGCAAAACTAAGAATATAATCCTTATAGCAAACAATACAGGTATTTTTAAGAATGCTGGAATCGAACAAAAAATATATTACCGTTTCCCGTTACAACGTCGCAAAGTCTCTTCTTATCTTTGCCAAAAATTTTAGCATTATGAATTTTAGGATTGAAAAAGACAGTATCGGGGAAGTTCAAGTACCAGCAGATAAGTATTGGGGAGCCCAAACAGAAAGATCAAAGGAAAACTTCAAGATAGGAGGTAATTATATGCCAATTGAAGTAATCAGGAGTATGGCAATTCTTAAAAAAGCTGCTGCTTTGGCCAATACAGAGTTAGGCGTTTTATCCATGGATAAGGCCGAACATATTGGCAAAGTTGCAGACGAAATAGTGGCCGGAAAATTAGATACAGAATTCCCATTGGTGGTTTGGCAAACCGGTTCAGGTACCCAAACAAATATGAACCTTAACGAAGTTATTTCCAACAGAGCGCATGTTTTAAATGGCGGGAAATTGGATGATCCAAAAAAGATTATTCACCCAAATGACGACGTGAATAAATCACAATCCAGTAATGATACTTTCCCTACCGCCATGCACATTGCTGCATATTCTTATGTAGTGGAAATGACCATCCCGAAAATAAAAATACTTAAAGATACTTTACAAGCCAAGGTTGAACAATTTACAAATATTGTAAAAATTGGTCGTACACATTTTATGGACGCTACGCCTTTAACTTTAGGTCAAGAATTTTCCGGATATGTATCCCAATTAAACCACAGTATCCGGGCATTAGAAAAAGCATTGGAAGCAGTTGCTGAATTAGGCATTGGCGGTACCGCAGTTGGAACAGGATTAAATGCACCGAAGGGCTTTGATGTTTTAACTGTAAAACATATTGCAGCCATGACCGGTCATCCTTTTATCCCTGCAGAAAATAAATTCGAATCTTTAGCTGCACATGATGCCATGGTAGAATTATCCGGGGCATTAAAACGTACAGCGGTAGCACTGATGAAAATTGGTAATGATGTAAGAATGCTTAGCAGTGGCCCTCGCTGCGGTATAGGAGAAATTATTATTCCTGCCAATGAACCGGGATCCTCCATTATGCCGGGAAAAGTTAATCCGACGCAATGTGAAGCACTAACCATGGTATGTGCACAGGTGATCGGAAATGATGTAGCTGTAAGTGTAGGTGGCATGAGCGGACATTTTGAACTAAATGTTTTTAAACCGATGATGTTGTTTAATGTACTTAATTCTGCTCGCTTATTAGGAGATGCTTGCGTATCCTTCAATGAGCATTGTGCAATGGGTATTGAGCCAAATTTAGAAAGAATCAAAATGCATTTAGATAATTCTTTAATGCTAGTAACCGCTTTAAATACCCATATAGGCTATGATAACGCTGCTAAAATTGCAAAAACCGCCTACAATGAAGGAACAACTTTAAAAGAAGCAGCAGTAAAATTAAACTTACTTACAGCAGAGCAATTTGATGCGTGGGTAAAACCTGAAGAAATGGTTTCAGGATTGAATTAAATTAACTCATTTACTATGAATACTAACAGTTCTCGAAAAGGGAAATATTTACTTCCCATCGGACTCGCAATTTTGGGTATTGCAGCAGCAGTAGCCATCACCGTAGTTTTATTAAAACAACAAGAATCGGAAGAACAAGAATCCGAAAGGGATGTTGAAAATTATGACATGAAGAATGTCCCTGTTTTATAAATATATTTCAGGTCTTTTAACCATCCTTTGTATTTTAAAATTTCAGGATGGTTTTGCTACCACTAATGATAGCACCAATACATCAAGGATCATAAGCAGTGATTTCCCCTCTTGGTTTATTGGTGCTAAATTTTATGGTGGTTATACCTTTTCACCTTATGAGCGAATTAAAAATCTTGAAGCTCATACTTTAGATTTTGAACTTATTGTTTCAAAAGCCACCTTTGGTGATAAGACCTGGCAGCAAGTCCATGCTTATCCCCGTTTAGGGCTTGCCATTAATTACATTAATTTAGGAAAACCTGAAATAACCGGTAATGTTTTAGCCATCATTCCGCATCTGCAATGGCATCTCATCGGACAAAATGCTTCTGTACTGGGAATACGCTTTGGAACCGGAATAGGTTATTTTAATACCACTTTTGATCCACTCCATAACTATAGAGATAAAGCCATTAGTACGCCTATCAATGTATGTTTGCAATTAAATGCAATCTACACTCAAAAGATTAATAAATACCTTGAATTAAATTCAGGCCTTGGAGTGACTCATTTTTCAAATGGATCTTGGAAATTGCCCAATGCAGGATTTAATATTCCTGCCATTTTTATAGGTGGCAATTATATTCTTCATCAAAATGAAACATTAGTACATCATAGTGCTGAGGAATTAGCAGTGAAAAAACCATATTATTTTTATGCATATTCCTCCATCAGTTTCGAAACACAGGGCTTTAATGGAGAAAATCATTATACGATTTATTCATTGTCTGCTTGCGTAGGAAAACAATTAGCAAGAAGAAGTAAAGTCGGAATAGGTTTTGATGTATTTTACGACCCAACCATAGTAACAGATAGTGCAGGAGCCATTACTTCTGCAAAACATCCTACTGATAATTTACAGGCAGGAATAAAAGTAGAACATGAATTGGTTTTAGGTAATTTGGGATTAATAACCAATTGGGGGGTATATATATTACACCCTGCTAATGAATATGGACCTTTTTATCAAATCTTAGGGGTAAAATACAATTTGAATCCAAAAATTTTTGTTGGAACATTTTTAAAAACACATTATTTTACTGCTGATTTTATTCAATTAGCACTTGGATATAGTTTTTAAAATCAGATTAATATTGTTCCTTTTCATTCGGAAAATCTTTGGCCTTTACGTCTTTTACATAAGCGCCTACCGCACCATTAATCTCTTCGGCTAAATTCAAATATCTTCTTAAAAATCGAGGTGAAAATTCTGTAGTTAAACCTAACATATCATGTAGTACCAATACTTGACCATCTACGCCGCCACCTGCTCCTATTCCTATGGTTGGAATACTTAAAGCTTGAGTAACTTTCGTGGCAAGCTCGGCAGGTATTTTCTCCATCACTAGTGCAAAGCATCCGGCTTCTTGAAGTAAAATGGCATCTTTTAATAACTTTTCAGCCTCTTCCTCCTCTTTTGCCCTTACGTTATAAGTTCCAAATTTATAAATTGATTGCGGTGTAAGTCCCAAATGCCCCATTACTGGTACACCTGCAGATATAATTCTGGCAACACTTTCTATAACTTCACTGCCACCTTCCAATTTTACGGCATGAGCACCACTTTCTTTCATAATTCTAATCGTGGAATCTAAGGCAGTTTTTGAATTTCCTTGATACGATCCAAATGGTAAATCAACAATTACTAACGCTCTTTCTATAGCTCGCACCACAGAGGAAGCATGGTATATCATTTGGTCTAAAGTTATTGGAAGCGTAGTAATATGCCCAGCCATTACATTCGAAGCTGAATCTCCAACCAAAATTGCATCAATACCGGCAGCATCCACAATTTTTGCAAGTGAATAATCATATGCCGTTAGCATAGCAATTTTTTTTCCTTTTTCCTTCATTTCTTGCAAAACGTGAGTTGTTATTTTTTTGTATTTATTAGGTGCAGGATGTACTGACATATTAATTTGCTTTTGGTGTTGATTTATCGCTTGGTTTTGTGTCTGTTTTAGGCATGGGTTTTATTGTCCCACTTTTTGCCTTAAGTTTATCTTCTAATTCTTTAATCTTCTTCGTTAATTCTTCATTTTTGGTCTGCTCCTTTTTGAGGTTATCACTCAAAACAATAATAATATCTCCATCTTTAGCTTTAGAAATATTGTCCTTCAGACCCTTTAATTCTGCATTATCTTGCTTTAACTGTTCATTCTCTTTACTGAGGATTTCATTTTTATTTTGTTCAACATCCAAAGCAGATTTTAACTTGCTGTCCAAATATTTATTTATATAAGCCTGCAATTCCGCATTTTTTAATTTGACTTGTTTCAATTCAGCTACTAAATTTTCATTCTCCTTTTTGAGTGCTAAATTTTCCTTTCGTGCATCACCCAATGCAATACTCAAAGTATTAATATTTTTGGGGATACTATCCTTAGTTACTGTAGCTGCCGTTTCGTTTACCGCTTTCCCGGTTTGTTCTGCCGGATGAGATTTATGATCCTTTTTCGTTTTACCCTCCACTTTTTTCTCTTCCTTTGGGAGAACTGCTAATACTTTGGTTGCCGTATCCTTTGGAATAGGAGCATCCTGAACTTTAACAGGTGTGGTATTATTTTCTGATGATGCTTCTTCTTTAACTTTTTTGGAAGCACTTACCTTTTTATCATTCTTTGGGTTTGAATTAGCAGGAGCTTTTGTTCTTAAAGAGCTTGCAGGGTTTCCTGAATTTACTACTACCTCATCCTTGGTTGAATTTATGGTATCTTTAACCGGTGTAGAAGTTGATTTTGTTGCGGTATTTGATGCCGGCGTATTTAATTTATTTGGAGTCTTTTCAATGACCGGATTAGTGGTAATTGCTTTGGCCGATTCAGCGGGTGGTGCTTCAGAATTGTTTCCAGCCTCCTCACCGTATATTGTAAAATCCGAAATGGTAGCCTTGGATTTACCGGTAAGCAGGAAACCGAATTCACCGCTGAGGGCAAGCAATTTATTATGAAAAGTGATTAGTTGTACATCATTGAAAGAAATAATAATTACCCCATTTTCTTGAGTTAAAACAATTTTATTTTCTTCGCCTGCTTTATTCAAGGCTTTAAAATCCACCCATCCGCCGGTGGTACGTTGGCCGGTTAGTGGTTTAAAAATATTAGCCTCAATAATACAAATCCTATACTTTTGATCCTTATTAATTTGCACAATATAACCACTTTGTAATTTGTTTTGTGCACAAAATACTAAACCAATTGCACCATCGCTACTTGACTCCAGGCGAACATTGGTTTCCAATTTATAAACTTCAGGCTTTTTATCCCATCTAAGAGGAGCAAAGGCTTTTTTCGTAGATTCAAGGCAAGCCAAAGAATAATGCCCTTGTTCGATGGCAAAATTGAAATTGGAATTATTAATTTGAGGCCAAAAAGCTTTGTCCGCAACAGTGAATTTGCAGGATAAAAGTTTTTGTGTAAAATTAACGTGTTGGGCGTAACTTTGAACCCCGAATTGGAGTATAAGTAAAAGGGCTACTAAAAAAGGCTTTAATTTACTTGTCATTATTTAGTCCTTTGAGGGATACTGCTACAAAAATAGACATATCAAAACATATAATAGAATGCAAAAGTGCTTTTTATATTTTTCCGTCCTCCTTGGTCTCCTCAGCAGTTGTAAGACTGATTTTGAGGTTAATGACCCATGGAAACAGGAAAATATTATTTATGCTTTAATGACCAATAAGGATAGTATAAATACTTATACGCTCAAAGATTCCGACTATTTATCCTCTGTACAGTATTTCAGCATTACAAAAATGTTTTCAAATACAGGTGGCAATGCCGGTTCAATAGCCAAAATATCTGATAGTCTGTATAATAAAAATTGGGTCGTCACCCTTTATGAATTTAACGGAAGTACCCTAAGTGATTCATTTACTTTAATAACAACTACATCTATACCCAAAGATTCAGGTGTTTTTGCTTACCCTTATCAAGTGCTCTACCGTACCCCAACCGGATTTATTTTAAAACCCTCACGTACTTATAAAATTAAGGTTTACGATACTAAAACAAAGTTTACCAGTACTGCTAATACTAGTGTTATTCAAAAAATTCAATTTCAATATACGCCCAATGCAACCTATTTATTTAGGTTTATCCCCAATACCAGTAGTCCAATTACCTTTTATTCAGGGGCTAATGCAAAATTCTATGACCTTACTTATACCATTCATTATTGGGAATGGCCGGGAGTTGATACCTCTAGTAAGGTAGAGAAAACGATCCCTTGGCCTATCTTTAGAAATAGTTTGAATGCAGGATTGAGTGGAGGTGAAACAGTAACCTATGGAGTCCTAGGTTCAGACTTTTTTAACAGAATTTATAATGCTGTACCCGTAAATCCGGGCGTGCATCGAAAAATAAAAGGTATTGAAGTTTCAATAGCCGGAGGGGGTGATGATATTTATACATACATATCAGTAAATAGTCCTAGTATTGGAATTGTTCAAAAGAAAACAGATTACACCAATATAAATAACGGTTATGGAATATTTTCCAGCCGATCAGAAACGAAATATTTTTTACCGGTCAACGGCCAAACTATAGATACCTTAATGTTAAAATCACCAACCAATACTTTAGGATTTATAAAATAAAGGCATAACAATTATAAAATATACCAAATACATAAAATTCTAATAAATTTGTTAGAAGATTTTAACTAAATTAAACAATTAAAATTATATAATTATGGCATTCAAATTACCTGATCTACCTTATGCTTATAATGCACTAGAACCTCACGTAGATGCACGAACTATGGAAATACATCATGGTAAGCATCATAAAGCTTATACCGACAATCTCAATAAAGCTATAGAAGGAAAACCTGAGGATCAAATGGCAATTGAAGATATTATCAAAAATATAAACAATTATCCGGTAGCCATTCGCAATAATGGTGGCGGATATTGGAATCACTGTATGTTTTGGGAAATCATGTCCCCAAATGGTGGTGGCATTCCAGGTGGAGATTTAGCAGCAGCAATTGATGCAAGTTTTGGTACATTCGATAAGATGAAAGAAGAGTTTAACGCCGCTGCAACTACCAGATTTGGATCAGGATGGGCCTGGTTATGTAAAATGGCTGACAGTAGTTTAAAAATCTGTTCCACGGCTAATCAAGATAATCCATTGATGCCTATTGAAGGTCATTGTGGAGGCACCCCAATTCTTTGCTTAGATGTATGGGAGCATGCCTATTATCTCAATTATCAAAATCGTCGTCCGGATTATATTGAAGCATGGTGGAATGTAGTAAATTGGGAAGAAGTAACGCGCAGATTTAAATCTTAAATTTAAAACAAATAAACATTGCGAATGAAGCGAATATTTTTTCGTTTTGTTCGCAATGATTTTTTATAATTATCTCACTTGATTTCATTAGCATTTAAAAAATACGGAGACCATCCTAAGCACTTAATTATTCTACATGGATTATTTGGTACGCTTGATAATTGGCATACTTTAGCCAGTGCTTTTTCCGAACATTTTACGGTATGGACGATTGATCAAAGAAACCATGGACGATCGGAACATCATCCTCTTTTTAATTATTATATCATGGCTGCTGATTTGGCAGATTTTATGGAGCAACATGAAATTGAAAAAGCCTCCATCATTGGTCATTCTATGGGAGGAAAAACTGCCATGCAATTCAGCTTCGATTATCCTGAAAAAATAAATAAACTCATTATCGCTGATATTGCTCCACGTGCTTATGAAGCTAGTCATAATGATTTAATTGATGCATTACATTCTTTAGATTTAAGTTTGATAAAGAAAAGAAGTGATGCCGAAGAAATGCTTGAAAAAAGCATAAAAGAATTAAGTACGCGTCAATTTTTATTAAAAAACCTGACGCGCGAAACAGATGGCTATGTATGGAAAATGAATCTTCCGGCCATTACTGCCAATTATGATGCTATCATTGGTAATGTAGATGATGATAAAACATTTCTTGGCCCTACTTTATTTATTAAAGGGGAAAAATCAAATTACATTTCAAAGGAAGATGAGTTTAATATCAGTCGTAAATTTCCAAATTCAAAAATTATAAGTATTGCTAATGCCGGACATTGGGTCCATGCTGATGCGCCAAAAGATTTTTTTGCTGAAGCAATGAAGTTTTTATTATAACCTATTTTAAACGCACATCCAAGGCATCGCGTAAGCCGTTCCCTAGCATATTAAATGCAAGCACCATTAGCATGATGGCTATGCCGGGAATTAGTGCCAAATATGCCGCATCCATTACAATATAACTAAAATGTTCGTTAAGCATTACCCCCCAAGATGGAGCCGGTGCTTGGACACCAATTCCTAAAAAACTTAAACCTGATTCCAGGACTATTGCGGAAGCAAAATTAGAGGCAGCAATAACCAGTACAGGGCCAATAATATTGGGTAGAATATGACGGAATATAAGTCGTATGTTTTTAAAACCAAGTGCCCTTCCCGCTTGAACATAATCTAACTCTCTTGTACTTAAAATCTGACCACGAATAATTCTAGCAACTTCTACCCACATTGTTAACCCAACCGCAATAAATACCTGCCAGAATCCTCTTCCCAGAATTAACGAAATTGCCATCACCAACAGCAAAGTTGGTATACTCCATACCACGTTAATTACCCATTGGATAGCCATATCTATCCATCCGCCAAAAAAGCCGGCAAATGAACCCAAAAGGATTCCTAAAACCAAAGAAATTAATACTGCAATAAAACCCACGGATAATGATATACGAGTACCTAATAAAACACGGCTCAACATATCTCTACCATATCTGTCTGTTCCCAACCAATAATACATATTTATTATAAATTTATTTCGAACCATTGATTGTAATTCCGGAAGGGTGTTTACATGCTTTAAACCATAAATATCAGAAAAACTAATTAAATTATTAGTATGCAATATAACAGTAGACGCAGAAACCGGAAATACAATTTCAGCGAGATGGTAAGATTCTATATTTGCCTTTTTAACAGTTCCTCCATAAGCTTGCAAATAAATAGAATCACCTTTAAAAAAATAAGAATTATAAGGCCTCAAATTATAATTGTAATCAACCCCTGAAATAAAATAATCAAATAAAGAAGCTGAATTATTCAGTTTGTTTTTCCAAACTTTAAGCATGCTAACCTGAAATCCCGGTTTACGTGTTTCCAACTCTATAATTTGTTCATTGGCATTCGGAGAATGGTCCGGTAAAATTGACGGTCCGGTTATAGCAATTAGTGTACAGCAGATAATATAAATAAGTCCGATAAATGCAGGTCGGTTCTTTTTGAATCTTTGCCAAGCGTAATATGATAGGGAATGACTCAAATTTTTAATATTAGTCTCTACTATTATGTGCCATTAAACCTTCTTTGGTGGCTAAATAATGGTAGGCATGCATATTATCTGCATCATAAATAAAACTCCTTACAAAATCATTTTGATCTTCGTCCCAGCGCATTGCCACAACATAACGCAGATCTATTAATTGCTTTAAACTATCAGCAATAATATTCGCACTACCGTTGACTTCTTCAACAATTTTTTCAAAAGGCTCCACGAAATAGAGCGCATTTAAAATATCATATTCAATATCTGTAAATTTCATTTTACTATCCTACCCTTCCATTTATATTTTCCAAAATTACCATAAATACCTATAAATAACACATAAACTATATGTAAAAAAGAAGCCGGAATTACCCACTTAATCAGTGCCCTTTGCTTGAAAAATTTAAGCACTTCTCTATAAAAATCATATTCAACACTTATTTTAACAACCAATAACCACATGGTCACCAAAACAAATTGAAATTTATAAAAAGCCAAGATTAAACATGCTAAAATACTTAAGTTATAAAGATAATTAAGTATCAAAATAATGGTAATCCATTTATTTTTGTAGGTGGTACTTTTAGATACCCATCGCTTTCTTTGCTGAATAAATTGACTGAGATGATCACAAGCTGCAGTATAAACAATCGCGTCAGGATGTTTCAAAAAAAGAATTTCGTGAGGATATTTTTCATGAATTTTGTGCATCAGTAATTCATCGTCACCTGATGCAATACCATCAATGTTTTCATATGCACCTACTTCATAAAACACTTCTTTTTTATAAACTAAATTTGCCCCGTTGCAAAGTATAGGATGCTTTCGTTGAATACAAGCAGCACCAATGGCTATAAGCCCAAGGAATTCCAAAGATTGAATGCGCTGAAAAAAGCTTTTATTGGAATAAAAGGATAAAGGGGCTGAAATAAATACCGGATTTTCATCAGTAATAAAAAATGCAATTGTTTGAAGCCATTTTTCATTACGCAAACAGTCTGCATCAGTGGTGATGATCCATTCATTTTTAGCAGCGTCTATACCAACCTTTAATGCCGCCTTTTTGAATGAATTCTTAACCTTAGGATAGTCACTCATCGCAAGTAAGCTAATAGAGATATGCGGGAATTCTTTAATAATTTGCTTTACCGTTTCAGCAGTTTTATCTTCTGAATAATCATCTACTATAATGAGCTCAAATAAATTCGAAGCATAGCTTTGGTTAATTAGGCGAAGTAAGCAAAATCCAATATTTTTTTCTTCATTTCTAGCCGGAATAATAATTGAAAATTTAGGTTCGATCGAATGCTCTGTGGGAATATAAGTACGCAAACGAACCCATCCATTTTTAAAATAAACCATTAAAAATACATAAAATAGTGCTAACGCTTGAGTAGCATATATGACAATTTTAATGATCAAAAATTTAATATTTTAAAAATTGAAAAATCATTAGGGGGTAAACGATGAGTCAAACGTAATTGCCTTTTGTTTTCTTGATTTACCCATCACCAAAAATATCAAACCAAACATACCCGGAAAAGCAAGATTTATAAACCATAAAGTATAAGAGGCTGCCAAAACACCTGTCGTATGACTGGTGAAGCTTGAAAAAAAGAAAACAGCACTGGCACCTCGAACGCCCAATTCAGTTAGGGTTGTTGTTGGAATGATTGTTTGAATAAGGTAAATTAAAAACAACAATAATAAGCCATCCACAATAGGAATTCGAACACCAAAAAAATATGTCAGTAATAAAAACTGTGAACAAAAAACAAGATATCTTAAAATTGATAATTGTAAAACTTTATTTAATTCCTGACGCGAATAAAATTTATAAACTCTTGCATATTTTTTAATCTCTTTCAGCCAAGTATAATTAGGAATATATTTTCTAATTTTTCCTATGTGCAGATATAAAAAAACTAAACAACAACTTAAAATAATTATCAAAGCTGCAACCCCAATCAATAGGTAATAATTTCCTAATACGTTACCTATAAAATATAAAACACCAATGCCCCCCAAAATCAGGGTAACAATTAATTGTGCTGCATTACCGGCCAAGGTAGCAAAAATACCTTTCATCCTTAGTCCTTCAGGTACAAAAAGTATTCTTCCTAGATATTCCCCGGCTCTATTAGGCACCCAAAGACTAATAGAAGTGCCGGCCAGAATTGCCTTGAATGCTGTTTGATAACTTACAGGAATAAATTTATTTATTAAAATTTTCCACTTCCAAGCCTCTAAACCCCAATTTACACCTATTAGTAATAAACTTATTCCAAATAATAAAATTCCTTGTGTATTTTGAAATGCATCTTTTAAAAGTCCAAAAGAATTTTCAAAATCTCTACTTTTCCAAATGTGCACATACAAGTACCAAAGGGTAATAAAAGTTATACCTAAACGAAATGAAAAAAAGATAAGATTCTTTAGTCTCGGATTTCGAGCAACTGAAAAGAATCTAAAATGAAACCTGTTGCTATTTATAGCTTTATTTTGCAACTAAGAAAATTTTTAACCTATTCAAAGATAAAGTATTTTAGTGAAAATACAAACTTTGGAGACTATCTATCTAATAATCAAAGCACTAATTCTGTAAACTGCAATTCATATAATTGCCGATAAAGACCACCATGTGCCAATAATTGATCATGTGTTCCACGCTCTTTTATTTCCCCTTTATCCATTACAATAATTTGACTGGCATTTTGAATAGTAGATAATCTATGCGCTATTACAATAGAAGTCCTTCCTTTCAATAATACCTCGGTAGCGTGCTGAATCATTTCCTCTGTTTCTTGGTCAATACTAGAGGTTGCTTCATCAAGAATTAAGATTTTGGGATTTTGAATGATTGCCCTGATAAATGAAATTAATTGCCTTTGTCCGGTAGAAAGGGTTGCTCCTCGTTCTTGAACCTGATAATCGTATCCGCCGGGTAAACGTTCTATAAAATCATGTGCACCTACCAATTTTGCTGCATGTATAATTTCATTTTTAGAAATTTTATCGTTGAATAATCGAATATTATTTAAGATGGTATCTGAAAATAAAAAAACATCTTGCAAAACAACTGCAATATTTTTTCGCAACCATTCCAATTTTAAGTCTTCAATCTTCAAATCATCAATTAAAATTTGTCCGTTTTGATAAGCGTATAATCGATTGATCAAATTTATAATAGAAGATTTACCCGCTCCGGTATGTCCAACAATTGCAAGTGTTTTTCCTTCATCTATAGTAAAAGAAATATCTTTTAGCACTAAACTATCATCATTGTAACCAAAATTTACATTTTTAAATTCAACTTTGCCTTTTAGCTCAGGGACCAAGTTACCTAGATCAGGAATTGCATCCTCTTCGTCTAAGACTTGAAATACTCTATCTCCGGAAACAATACCCATTTGTAAGGTGTTAAATTTATCTGCAATCTGACGAATGGGCCGAAACAAAAGGTTTAAGTATAGTATAAAACCCACCAATACCCCAAAGGTCATTGTCGAAGTAACAATGGCACCTGCGGCATACCATACCATTAATGCTATTGAAACAGCAGAGAGCACTTCTATAACCGGGAAGAAAATTGAATAGGCAAAAATGGATCTGATATTTGCATTTCGATGAAGTTCATTTATTTTTTTAAATTTTCCCATTTCCTCATCCTCCCTATTAAATACCTGAACAATTTGCATTCCTGTGATATGTTCCTGCAAGAAGGCATTTAACCTTCCCACTTGAGTTCTTACATCTTGAAATGATTTTTTAATGCCTTCTTTAAAAAAATATGCTGCTATCCACAAAAAAGGGAGAACCGATAAACTTACCAAACTCAATTTCCAGTTGGTATAAAACATGATGCCTAATGCCACAGCCATCACCAAAACATCCGAAAGTATACTGAAAAAGCCCTCGCCAAATATATCAGCAATAGTTTCAATGTCTGAAACTGTTCTTGTAATCATTGTTCCAACCGGTGTACGATCGTAAACTTTTAAACGAAAATGAAGAATATGTTGAAACATTTTTCTCCGTAAACGCAAAATTGCCATTTGACCAAGCCAGGAGGTTGTATAACTTTGCGAATACCCTATAAATACTTGAGTCACCAAGAGCCCTAATATAATTGCAGCGTAATTCTGCAATCCATTAAAATCTTTAACCATAATATAATGGTCAATGGCATATCGCACAACAAATGGAATGGCAGGTCCTACTATGGCAGTTAGTACTGTTAAAATCAGAGCACGACTAAAGGTCCATTTATAGTCGGAAACTAAACCAAGAACTCGACGCAACACGCGTAAATCAAATGCTTTTCCGGTAACTTTATAATCGAATGCCAATGGATAAAAATATTTAATGCAAAATTCCGTAAATTCTATGATACAAACTAATCTTTTTAAGAATCAAAGGAAGTTTAAAAGATAACCTAACAATGATGAGCCCAAAATAATCCAAAAAGAGCTTAATTTTTTAAAGTAGAATATTGTGATAGCAGCTAAAATACCAATAGCAGCGCTTTGCCAAGTGATAATCGTTAGTCTACCCATCTGTATGGCCACGGCAAACATCAGCGCTATAGCAGCGGCATTTACTGCATCAATAAAACTGGATGCAACAATAGATGTTCTCACCTTTTTTACAAATGGATTTAAAAGTGCGACAAAGAAAAAGGAAGGAATAAAAATAGCAGCCGTAGCAATACAAGCACCACTCCAACCGTTGAGTTGATATCCAATAAAAGTAGATGCCGACAAAACCGGTCCCGGTGTAAATTGGCCAACGGCAATAGCGTCCATAAGCTCTTGTCTGCTTATCCATGCCAAATGCTTTACTAATTCATCATCCAAATAGGCAAACAATACATATCCACTTCCAAATAGGACAGCACCAATTTTAAAAAATACCCAAAATAATTTAGCATTTGAAAATGCTCCTATTTTTGGTAGTGTAGGCATTAATATAAATGGAGCAAATGCTTTAATTTTAGGAGAATTTCCCAAAGACTTAATTAATCCCGATACGCCGGCTAAACAAATTAAAAAAATCTCATTAATCCCGGTGATTGCTGCAGCAAGAATAATAATTCCTAAAATCCACAAATAAGTGTTTTTATAAACTTTCTTGCCAAAATTAAAAACGGCATTGATAATAATTAAAATCACTGCAGGTTTAATTCCGTAAAAGAAACCTTGGAGTGCCGGAATGCTATGATAATTCTTGTAAAACCATGCAAAAATACCAGTGATTAGAACGGAAGGAATAATAAATGATAATCCACCAAAAATTAATCCTAAATAACCTGCACGTTCTAATGAACAATGGATTGCCATTTCTGTGGAATTGGGACCGGGAATTAAATTGGTAGCGCCTACCAAATCTATAAAATGCTCCTGACTTAACCATTTTCGTTTTGAAACTATCTCCTTTTCCATCATGGCAATATGAGCAGCCGGCCCACCAAAGGAACTAAACCCCAATTTAAAAAAAACAATAATTACTTCCTTCAAATTTTTTATTGATGCCATGAGATATTAATGCTTCTTAAAATCTTGATCAGGAAATGAAGATTGTTCAGGTATGGTAATCACATTAAAGCTGTGATTGCTGGCCCGGTGACAATTATTACATTGATTAGTAGTTAATATATACGCTCCCTTAAAAGAAGATAAATTCTTTGCTTCAATAGCATGATCCAAACTATCCAAGGCCGGTAAAATCATCGGCAAATATTTCAATTCATTTCTATCAGCACAGTTTTTCTTGATATCATCCAAAACTTCATGCATTTCATCCATTTCAAATTTGGCCAACTCCCAATTCTGATTTATTCCGGCAAACCAAATTTTAATATGGTGCGTTTGTACCCCTAACATGAACTCTCCTAAGCCTGGAGAATAAGCTGAATGTGCTTGGACGGAATCCTTTTTATCCTTGGTTACTTGACCATTTTCTTGCTTACAAGAAAAGAAGAAAACAATAAGAAATCCGAATTTAAAATATTTCATAAAATGGATTTTTCAATTAATAAGCCTTTGGGATATTCAACATTCCATAAATACAAACCTTCTGCCGGTGCTGCACCAAATGCCTTGCTGCGATCCTTATTTTTAATGATCTCTTCATACTCCAATGGAGAAATTTTACCTTTTCCGACTTCCAACATTGTACCGGTAATAATACGAACCATCCCTCTAAGAAATCGATTGGCAGAAATTGTAAAAATTAGTTTGTTTTCTTCAAGCGTCCAATATGCATCAATAATTGTACAAAGATGATGCTCTTCCTCCGGTGCAAACTTACTCAACGCCTCAAAATCGGAATATTTTTTTGTAATCATTGCTACTTCTTGTAGTTTTTCAAGGTCAGGCATTTGATATACCTTACCTGCATATCCGATGGAAAGTGGATCCTTGCCAATGGCTACAAAATATTTATACGTTCTTGAGATGGCACTCCACCTTGCATTTGCATCAGGCAATTGAGGAATAAAAACTTTTTGAATGGCAATATCTAACGGCAGAAAACTATTGATCCTATTGATAAAATTTGCAGGCAATTCCGAATCATAATCAAAATGCAAAAAAAACTTCTTTGCATGCACTCCCGTATCAGTTCTTCCACATCCCAGACAGTTAATTACTGCACCCAATTGCAAGCTTAACTTTTCATTTAATACCTGCTGAACGGAACTTGCATTATCTTGTATTTGCCAACCATGATACGCAGAACCATTATAAGATATTTGAAGGAAGTAACGCATTTAAATAGGATGACATCAATAAAAGATTTGTTAAGCAAGTTTATTTTAAGCATTCATAATATCTTCAATTTCGTCAGCTTCAATTATAGAAGGCATTAAATTAATGGCAGCCCCATTTGTCACTAAAAAATCACTTTCAATTCTAATGCCTAAATCCTCTTCAAGAATATAAATCCCCGGTTCAACCGTAAAGACATTATTTTCTTGCATGGGTTGGTATCTGGATCCCAAATCATGCACATCCAACCCTAAATAGTGAGAAATACCATGCATGAAATACTTCTTATAAGCCAGACTGGCCGGATTTTGATTTCTTATTTCATCCATAGTTAATAAACCTAAATCTGCAAGTTCTTTTTCCATCATAGCGCCCACTGCATCTTGATAATCTTTTAAGATTGTGCCCGGTTTTAACAAATTACTTGCCGCATAAAATATTTTTAGAACTGCATTATATACTTGTTTTTGGCGCTTGGTAAACCGACCATTTACAGGGGCACAACGAGTCATATCAGAAGCATAGTTTGCATATTCGGCGCCAAAATCCATCAATATCATATCACCATCCTTACATATCTGATCATTTTGAACATAATGTAATACGCAAGCATTTTTACCTGAAGCAATAATTGGATCATAGGCATGCCCTCTTGAACCATTTCGAATAAATTCGTGAATAATTTCAGCTTCAATTTCGTATTCATTTACACCAGGTTTAATAAAACGTAACACACGATCCCAAGCTTTGGCGGTAATTCCGCAAGCATGTTTCATAAGTTCAATTTCAGGTGCTGATTTTATAGAACGTAAAGCATGCATGATGGGTGCACTACGTTCGTAATGATGTAAAGGAAATCGTTCTTTAATTTGCAAGGCATATCTTAGGTCGGCATATTGCAATGTTGTAACAAATCTATCATGTTCATTGAGGTTTAAATAACAATTTTTTGCTAAATTCATAACTATAGGAAAAAGTGATTCCCATTTATTACCCCAATGAATATTTCTAATACCGGAATTCTTTTCAGCTTGATCCTTGGATAATTTTTGTCCTTCCCATATAGATATTGTTTCATTCGTTTCACGAATGAAAAGCATTTCACGAAAGTCCTCATTTGGGCAATCGGGGAACATGACTAGAATAGTTTCTTCTTGGTCTATACCGGAAAGATAAAACAAATCTGTATTTTGCCAAAAGCCTAAAGTTCCATCAGCATTTCTTGGTAATCTATCATTAGAAAAAAATATAGCAACAGAGTTAGGTTTCATTTCTTTTTTGAAACGCGCTCTATTTTCAATAAAAAGTTTGCTGTCAATAGAAGAATATCGCATATAAGTTGATTTTATATTTATTAAAATTAATTAGTACTCACTGTAGATAAGCCTGCCGCTTTCCATGAGTTCATACCGCCATATACATTATAAACCATTTCAAAGCCTGCTGCCTGTAATATACTTGCAGCAATACTGGAGCGATGACCTCCTCCGCAAATACAAAAAATTGTTTCATCATTTCCCGGAAGCTTATCCAATTTATCTTTTAATTCACCAAGATAAATATGACGAGCACCTTTTATATGACCTTCTTTCCATTCGCTATCCGTTCGAACATCCAATACTGTCAATTTTTCTCCGGCATCCATCATATCATCTAAAAACAAAACTGATGCTTGAGGAATATCTCTAAAATCTGCGCCGCTAGCCACCCATGCATTAAATCCTGATTTTAAATATCCGCCAATATTATCCAAGTCTACCCTCATTAAGGAGCGAATGGCATGTTCCAAATCAATTTCATGCTCCACTACCAAATAAATTGGCATATCATAAGGAACTACCCATGCTGCCCAGAAAGAAAGTTCATCACCCATATTAATGTTTAAAGCATCGGGAATATGAGCCCCTCCAAATGATAATGGGTGTCTTAGATCCAGAACCACTCCATCTGATAAAGCATCATTTTCAAATTGAGCGGCATCTAAGGATGTAATTGATGGTATTCCACCCAAAAGCGCTTGACCTTTGGCATTTGTTTCCTTCATCAGTAAATAATACTCCGGAAAAGGAGGAGTTGAAGCAAATATCCTGGACAAAAATTCATCCTCAGTCATTTTTTCTTTCAAATAAACATTCACCTCTCTTTCCGTACCCATCGTAGAATGTGAACCCTTAGTTAAATTGGCGCCACAAAGTGATCCTGCACCATGACCCGGATAAACCAAAACATTATCATGCAGACCTTGTAATTTGGTATTAATGCTATGATATAGTTTTTTGGCAAGAGCTAATTTTTCTACTTCGCCTAAAAGATCGGGACGCCCGACGGAACCCATAAACAAGAAATCACCACTTAAAAATATTTTAGGCTGTTCAAAGGAATCCACAGCATCAAACAAAATAAAGGAAAGATGCTCAGGCGTATGACCAGGTGTATGTAAAACCTTTACTTTTACTGATTTCCCAAGTAAAATCTCCTGTTGATCCACCAACTCTGTATGTTTAAGGGTATATTCATATTTTTCTCCTGTATCATAAGAGGAAAGCATTAATTCTGCACCGGACAGGTTGGCTAATTCATTTGCACCTGAAGCAAAATCTGCATGTATATGAGTTTCAAGTATATATTTAATTTTATAGCCATGCTGAGCAGCCAAATCCATATATGTATCTACATCTCGTTTAGGATCAACTACTAATGCGATTTTATCAATTTCACAAGCTATAAAGTATGAAAATTGTGAAAGTCCTTTATCTTCAATCTGTCTAAAAAACATATTTATTGTGGGGTTGAAATTGTGTACAAATATCTTAATTTTGTAAAGAACTAATTGAAAATATTAAGTAATAAATTGAACAATATGCAAACTACTAATAATGAGCCACTTCACAAGGAAAATGAATTTTTATTCAATGAATTAACCTTGTGGCATAACGAATTAATGTTTTACAACAAGATGTTACTTCGCTTGGCCGCTCTTGATGTTCCAAAAAGTGATACCGACCAAATGGAAGAATTTAAAAGTCGCTTCGACAATTTGCAAGATAAATTAGTTAAGATGCATGAATCCATGTTAAACAGCAATCAGAGTCATGAAAATGGTATATCTGAAAGTATTTTAGCAAGTAATCGTGAAAAAATTCACGGATTTGAAAAAGAATTCAAAGCACTTAAAAATGACTTTTTTGTTTTTTCCGATAGAGAAGACTACTAAATAAACAAAACCAATTTTTTAGTACCCTTAATCGAAGTTTATGAATTTAGTTAAAATTACACTCACAAGTTTATTTTCACTTACACTTTTAATGAGCGCATGCTCCAGCGGTAATTCTTCCACCAATAATGCAAAAGCCGAAAGTGAAAATACTGAGGAAAAAGCTCCTGTGGTAAAAGTTAAAATCCAGAGCGATGTTTTGAATCAACCCTATGATCAGTATTTATTATTAAAGGATGCTTTATTTAATAATGACATTGATTTAGCTAAAAATTCTGCAAAGGATATGAAAGCGGCATTTGCTCAAGTAGATGTTAAAAATATTCCCGCAAGCCTAAATGAACAATGGTCAGAATTGAACAAAACTTGCAACGAAGAATTAAGTAAAATAGAGCAATGTTCCAAGATTACCGATGCCAGATTATCTTTTTCTGCTTTATCAGATGTCTTCTCTGAGGCAGTGAAAGTATTCGGCTTAAAAAAAGGCAAAGCCTATTTACAGCACTGTCCAATGGCAAAAAATGCCAAAGGTAGTGAAGGTGCTGATTGGTTAGATAAAGATGAAGCTATTGCCAATCCTTATTTTGGTGCCAAAGACGAAATGAAAGGTTGTGGTGAAACCAAAGAAAGTTATACTTTCGAATAATACTTATTATCTAAAAAATAGAAGAAAGGTAAGCAGTTTGCTTACCTTTCTTCTATTTTACCCATTTGTAAAAATTTTAACCACTTTGCTAAAAACCCATCCGATAATTTTGCATCAGGTGATAGTATAGCCATTAAATAGGTATTAACTTTCCCATTTATAATTTTTACTAATTGCGACTGAGATTTGGAGGAATTATTATATCCCGGGCACTCTATGAAAAATATAATAAAAGGATTCGGCCCCAGGCTATCTTCTTTTACTAAAGTAATATGAGAATCCGGACATATTTTTTTATTCTCTTGTATGATTTTTTGCATGAAAGATTTTAAGGGAACCTTAATTTCTTTATAAATAACCTCAGTGGATGCTACAGTAAAACTTTCCATACTTTCAACTTTTTTAACAAACTCTCGAAATAATTGTTTTTCGTTATTTTCTCGAGTAACTCCTACCCAATTTTCTTCTTCATTCCAAGGAAAAACTAAATCTTCCCGAATAACATCTTTTCTTTTACAAATTGCATTGAGAAAATATCCTGCGCCCGGTTCATGCAAATCATACGCCTTTTGAAAATCCATACAAGCGGTATCCTTTATTCCCAAACTATATTGCATTTGTGCGCGAAATAAATAAGCACTGCCGCTATTAGGATTTATTTCCAATAAATGATTTATACTGATGATTGCATCGGTATTTCTTTTCATGGCTGCCCAGCAAACTGCATGATTAAATATTGCATTTTCATCCTTTGGATTTTTAATAATTATATAAGTATAATCAAGTATCGAACCCTTATAATCTTTAATTGCAAATTTTGCCGCTGCCCTATCCGACCATGCCTCCAATAGCATAGTATCCGCCTTAATGGCTTTATCATATTCCTTAATGGCTCCTAAATAATCACGTTTTGCAGCTTTTTCAATACCAAGCTCATGGTACACTTTAGCCGATTGTGCAAATAACCCAAAGTGTAAAAAAAGTAAGACAAATATTTGAGTAATTGATTTCATGTGTTATGGATTTAAGATACCATTTCGTAATATTCCTCTTGCAGAACATTTACTAAATCGTTGATGGGTATATTTGGAACTATTTCACCTTTATTTGCAATAGCAATTTGACCGGTTTCCTCTGAAATAATAATTGCTATGGCATCGGAATGTTCACTTATTCCAATTCCAGATCTATGCCTAAGTCCATATTCTAAAGGCAAATCTTGTCTATCAGAAACCGGTAAAATACAAGATGCAGCCACTATAATATTTTTAGTAATGATAACAGCTCCATCATGAAGAGGATTCTTATTAAAAAAAATTGCTTCAAGTAATTTTGCACTCAATTCAGCATTCATATATATGCCTGTACTGCCATATAACTTCAATTCTGAAGTTCGGCCAACAACCATTAATGCTCCGGTTTTAGTTGAAGAAAAATAATGACACGCCTTAGCAATTTCTTCAAAATTTATTTCTTGCTCTTCCAGTTTATTCCAATTCCAAGGTAGAAAACGCTTCCATTGACCTTCATTGCTAAACAGCATATGATTTTTTCCGATAAGTAATAGGAACCGTCGAATTTCCTGTTGAAACACCACCAATAATGCAATTGCTCCTACACCAATAAATTGTCCTAAAATGGTAGATAATAATCGCATATGCAATGCACGTACAATAAACCAAAAGACATAAATAAATAAGAACCCAATAAATACATTCAGAGCAATAGATCCTTTTAATATTTTATACATCATGTATAGTATCACTGCCACCGCAAGGATATCTATAATATCTATAAAATTGAATTCAAGAAAACCAAATCTCATTTTTGAGTAATATTATTATTTAAGATCTGAACCAATTGCAAAACTTGTACCGCTTCTTTTACATCATGTACTCTTAAAATATCTGCGCCTTGTAATACAGCTATAGTATTTAAAACACTAGTTCCATTGAGTGCATTTTCCGGTTTTGTATGAAGTACTTTATTAATCATGGATTTCCTGGAAACCCCAATAAGTAATGGCTGCTGGAGCATACTAAACAAATGCAATTTATTTAATAATTCATAATTGTGCGCTACGGTCTTACCAAAACCGAATCCAGGGTCCAAAATAATATCAATAAGGCCGGCAGCATGGGCTTCATTGGCCTTTTCCTGAAGAAAAGATAAGACTTCTAATGAAACATCTTTATAAATGGGATCTACCTGCATGGTTTTAGGGGTGCCTTGCATGTGCATCATCACATATGCAGCTTTGGCTTTTAGGATGGTATTAAGCATTTTTGCATCAGCCATACCGGCACTAATGTCATTAATCATATGAGCACCGAGAGAAAGTGCGGCCTCAGCAACCTCGCTTCTAAAAGTATCCACACTTAGTATCAATTCCGGAAAATGTTGAATAATAGCTTTTACGGATGGAACTACCCTCCGTAATTCTTCACCAACGCTAATTTCATCCGCACCCGGACGAGTAGAATATCCACCAATATCAATAAAGGTTGCACCTGCTTTAAGCATTAATTCAGCTTGACGTAATTGGGCATCCGGTTCAGTAAAATTACCTCCATCGTAAAAAGAATCTGGGGTTATATTTAAAATGCCCATAACTTTCCCTCCGCTGAGATCAATAAGTCTTCCTCGGCAATTAAGCGTTTTTTTTCGCTCAGAAAGGGATTGATATTGTAGCATAGATTAAATTTGCCTACGAAATTAAGCAATAAGTACAGGCAATTTGAATTTTAAAGAAGCATATTGTACAGGCAATTTACAAAAAAATTATATGTCTTTCCCTGAATACGACCTTCAATTAACTAAATGCAGAGATGTTTTTACCAAAAAAACCCATGATTACGGTACCTCATGGAGAGTTATGCGTATTTCATCCCTTATAGACCAAATATTTATTAAGGCTCAACGAATCCGATCTATAGAAGAGAAAGGATCTCAAAAAATAGGAGATAGTATTGAATCTGAATACTTAGGAATTATTAATTATTGTATTCTCACCTTAGTACAAATGGATTTAGGAGAAACATTAAATGATGAGATTGACCATGGCAAGTTATTTGCAATGTATGATTCGAAGATTAATGAGGCAAAAGCCTTAATGGAAAAGAAAAACCATGATTATGGTGAAGCATGGCGTGAAATGTGGATTAGTTCATTGACTGATTTAATTTTAAGTAAGCTACTAAGAATCAGGCAAATAATTTCAAACAAAGGCAAAACACTAATGTCGGAAGGAATTGATGCCAATTTGTATGATATGATAAATTACAGCATATTTGCCATGATCAAATTATCCCAAGAAAAAAATAAATAAAGCAATTATGGCAATACGTTTAGAATCAATTCGTAAAAATATTACTACCATTTGTCGACTTTTGGTTGGAATATTATTTATCATTTCAGGACTTATCAAGGCCAATGATACTACAGGATTTGGATATAAACTTGATGAATATTGGTACGTATTTCACATCCCATTTTTAAACCCAATTTCAGTTTATTTGGCCATGTTTATATGTGTTGTTGAAATTGGATTAGGGATAAGTTTATTACTGGGAACATTTAGAAAAATAACCTTGAATTTATTAATCTTAATGATTGTATTTTTTACTTTCCTTACTTTTTACTCTGCTTATTTTGATAAAGTAAAGGAATGTGGTTGTTTTGGAGATGCATTAAAACTTACACCTTGGCAAAGCTTTAGTAAAGATATTGCTCTTTGCATTTTAATTGGAATTTTATGGCTCAACCGTAAATTTATCAAACCGCTCTGGCTGAAAGATGGAAGAGGTGAAAGGATTCTTTATGGTGGCATAATCCTATCCATTGTATTTACTATTTACTGTTGGTACTATTTGCCGGTAGTCGATTTTTTACCTTATGCCGTAGGAAAAGATATTGTTAAACAAATGACCATACCACCCGGGGCACCTGTTGATAAACTAGAAATGAAATTCATATACCAAAAAGATGGAAAGGATTTTTTCATATCCATGAATCAATTGGATTCCTTTAGTAAAAGACCTGATTTTGAAACATATAAGTATATTGATAGAAAAGATGTTTTAATCAGTAAAGGATATGAACCTCCTATTCATGATTTTGTAATTTATGCTGATGTACAAGGAGGCAATGGAAGAATGGAAGTAACTAAAACCTTTTTGGACCAAAAAGGTTTTAAATTGGTTATTGCACATCAAATCCTTGAAACCTCAAACTTGAAATCACAAAAAGATATAATTAAATTAGTTCAAGAAATTTCAAAACATGGAATTCAAATATGGGGTTTAACTTCTTCATCCTCAGAAGTTATTGAAAAGTATAAAAAAGATAATGGCGTTAATTACAATTTTTATGCCGCGGATGGAACAATGTTAAGAACAATGATAAGAGCTAACCCCGGGATGCTGTTATTGAAGGATAATGTAATTATCGGAAAATGGCCCGGTACTATGACTCCAAGTGCTAATGACATCATAGAATTGATGAAAAATACGAAATAACTAAACGCCGTATTCTTCCGTCAAATCTGAAACCTTGTTTTCTAAATTACTTAGATGACTGGCAATCTTGTCTTTAGTTTTATTAGCTAAATCCTTTAGGTCTCCTAATATTTCATCTTTAGAATCCTCTGATGCTAAATAAACGGCTGCAGCTCCAATAGCAATGCCTGTAAGTAAACCAAGGATAAATTTATTGTTCATAATTCTAATTTTAAGTAGCAAATATACTGATTCAAGCTAAAGGAAATTCTATGGTTTTAAGTTCAAAAATGAAATAAACAAGTAACTGTTCAGCTTTTAATTTGACTTGATAAAGACAGGCTTAAAACAACAACAAATCACAATAAATAGTGAATAATAGGCTCAAATTGGGTAATTTGTTGTACCTTTGCACAAACTCTTATTCATTATATCCTCAAAATTTCATTTATTGCTTTGAGAAGAAGACCCCTTAGGTCTTGATAAGATTATTTATATTTATCATGGAAAAAATTAAATTCAGCGAACTAAATCTTTCAGAAAATACACTAGCATCCATTACGGATATGGGCTTTGAATTTGCCTCTCCTATTCAGGAGCAAGCCATTCCCTTTTTATTGGCGGGTAGAGATTTAATTGGTCAAGCTAAAACCGGAACCGGTAAAACAGCAGCATTTGGAATACCTGCAGTTGAAATGCTTGATGTTAATAGAAAGGAAGTACAAACCCTTATCATGTGTCCAACACGTGAACTTGCCATGCAAGTATGCGATGAAATAGGTAAAATTTTAAAACATCATAAAAAAGCAAGAGTAACTGCAATTTTTGGTGGGGCATCCATTGATCGACAAATTCAGGAATTGCGCAGAGGTGTACATATTGTGGTAGGAACTCCAGGTAGAATTATGGATCATCTAGATAGGGGCACCTTGCATTTAGAAAATGTAAGCATGGTAATACTGGATGAAGCAGATGAAATGCTTGATATGGGCTTCAGAGATGATATTGAAGCAATTTTAAAAGAAGTGCCCGACCAAAGACAAACAGTATTTTTCTCTGCTACGATGTCTAAACCGATATTGCAGCTTACCAAAAAATATCAAAACGATCCGCATATTATCAAAGTTGCCAGTGATGAATTAACTGTAAACTCTATTGAGCAAAAATATTTTCCCATCAAGGAAAAAGATAAAACCGAAGTAACGGAACGCCTTATTGATTTATATGAACCTAAACTATGTTTGGCATTTTGCAATACTAAACGTAAAGTGGATGAATTAGTTGCTGATTTGCAACAAGGCGGATTTTTTGCTGAAGCATTGCATGGAGATATGCGTCAAGCGCAGCGTACACAAGTAATGAATAAATTCAGACAAGGTGTGATACAAATTTTAGTAGCCACTGACGTTGCAGCTAGAGGCATTGATGTAGAAGATGTAGAGATGGTAATTAATTATGATATTCCATTAGATTCAGAATATTATGTGCATCGTATTGGCAGAACGGGAAGAGCCGGTCGCTCAGGATTAGCCTTTAGTTTGGTTACCAGACGCGAGCAAGGCACTTTGAAAGATATAGAACGTTATGCAAAAACTAGAATAGAAGAAGCTAAAATTCCCACTGCTCGTGATATAGAATCTAAGAAAAAAGTAAAATTCTTAGAAAAAATAAAAACTACTATACATGATGGCGCCCTTACAAAGTATAGCAAATGGGTGGACGAATTAGTGATTGAAGGATTTACTGAAATGGATATCGCAGCTGCGCTCATTAAAATGGAAGTGCATCATCAAATTTCCGAAATGGAAAAACAAGAAATCCAATCTGAAAGTTTTTATGAAGCTCCTTCCTCGAGCAGAGGGTCCGGAAAATTTGAAAAAAGAGGTCCATCAGGTGCAGGCGGAGGTAATAAAAGAGGTGGAAGATCCGGTCAAAAAAATAGCCGATTATTTATTACATTAGGAAAGAAAGATAGAATTAGTCCTAGAGATATTGTAGGTGCAATTGCCGGTGAAACCGGACTTGCCGGTAATATGATTGGCAATATTGATATATATGATAAATTCAGCTTTGTAGAAATCCCTGAAGAATTTGCAGAGGATGTAATTAAGAAAATGAAGAAATCACAAATTAGAGGGAATAAATTTAAAATTGAAATAGCAGAAGCTAGAAAATAATTTAATTTGAAATAAATAAAAATGGCATCTCAAAAGGATGCCATTTTTATTTAACCCGGATTTTTTGACCTAATTTTACTGCATTATCATTTAACCCATTCCAAGTTTTCAGATCATTAATATTTACTTTAAACTGCACGGATAAGCTATATAGTGTTTCACCTTTTTGCACAATATGATATAACTTAATATTATCTGGAACGGCAGTTGTATTAGTACTCGTTTGTAATGGCATAATACGTAATTTTTTTCCACTACTAATTCCATTGCCATTCAAGTGATTCCAAGCTCGTAAACTATCGATTGATATTTTGTATTTATTGCTAATGGAAAATAAAGTCTCTCCACTTTTAACAATATGAATTTCCCTTGGTAGCGTGTCTAATTTATTATGAGTATTCTTTATTAAAGTATCATTGTTTGTTTTTATAACTTGGGTAGGAGTATTTAAAGCATCAGTATTGCGATTAGATAAAGAATCCCTTTTTATAATTATACTATCCTTCTTCAAAGACTTAGGAGGATAGCCGGTTCCTGAATGAGATTGATCTAATATCATAGTTCCCTTGTTGTGCAATGTATCTTCCGGAGTTTTGTACTCTTTAGGAAGCTTTGCCAAAGTATCAAAATGAATTCGTGGTTGTTTGGCTCTTTCATTAATATTTTTATCCAAATTAGTTAATGTTGAGTCCAAACGCTTAGGTAAACTGGTATCAAAAGAAGGTAAATTGAGCTTTCTGTAAATAATTATATCCGGCTTAAAATTCGAATCTTTTAATTCTTTAAGTACATTTACTCCTTCTTTCTTACGAGGGAAAATTTGTTCTTTAGGTAAAAGTTCAGGGGCGGAATCGCGTTTTGTTTGTAGAAATATTTTTTCACCGGGTTTAGGTTGCATGCCACATTCCATTCTGTTCTTTTTATACAATTGTTTCAATTGTATTCGAAACATTTGCGAAATCATATACATGCCTTCACCATTATGAACCACGTAATAGGATTGTGTACCTGTCTTAGCCTTTTGCTTCAAATACAAAAGTGTACCCGGTTCCGGTTTATCCCAATCGCATAAGTCATTGTATTTTCTTAATAAAGCAGGACTAATATTATGTCTTGCGGCAATAGCTTCTAAACTATCTCCATGTTTTATAATACAAGCAGGCAACCCATTAAATTCAAAATCTTTAGTTGAATCGGCAAATCGAACAGCATTTAAACTTACCAAGGCATTGGTAGAATCTATAAGCCTAGGCTCATCAAATAAATTTAAATGATACGTTTCAATAGAGCTGATTAGAAGCTCGGGATAATGCGGATTGGTGGCGTATCCGGCTTCTTTTAAGCCATTGGCCCAACCCTTGTAATCCTTTGGATCCAATTTAAAAAGGAATGCGTAACGCTTACTCGTTGATATAAATTCGGAATGGTCATAATAGGATTCTTCAGGCTTTTCATAAACCCTAAAACACTCTTGAGGCTTATCATCATCTAATAACATGATTTTACCGCCCCAATCCTTTTTGCACTTTATTCCAAAATGATTATTCGCCTCCCTAGCCAAGTGACTATTGCCATTGGAAGATTCCAAAATTCCTTGAGCCAAAGTTATACTTGCCGGAATTCCGGTCCTTCGCATTTCAATAATAGCTAAATTCTTATATTTGTCAATATACTCCTGGGTAGTAAATTTTTTATCTTGCCCTAAAGAAGTATTAGAGAGTGCTAAGAGAACAACAAAATAAAATGTTGCACCAAAACTTTTGGTAGATAATTGTGCAATTATTTTAGATAGTGTATACAAGCAAACTATTTAATTGATAATTATATTTTACGCATTACCATAATACCATCTCGAACAGGGAAAAGCACATTTTCGACACGGGTATCTTTTTGAATTTTATCATTAAATGCAATTAAGGCCCTGGTATCTACATCAGGTTTGGATTCAATAACTTTACCACTCCAAAGTACGTTATCCGCTAAAATAAAACCACCTGAATTTACTTTATCAATTACCAAATCGAAATAGTTACTATAATTAATTTTATCTGCATCTATAAAAACAAGATCAAAGTTACATGCTAAAGTAGGAATAATATGCATTGCATTTCCAATCCGATAATCAATTTGAGATTCGAAACCTGAATTTTTAAAATACGATTTCACCATATCTTCAAGTTCTTTATTAATATCAATAGTAATTAATTTTCCATGATCCTTTAAACCTTCGGCCAAGCAAATGCCAGAATATCCGGTAAAGGTTCCAATTTCCAATATGGTAGTTGGCTTTATCATTAAGCTGAGCATCCTGAGCACCTGTCCTTGAATATGTCCGGATACCATGCGAGGCATTAATACTTTTTGATAAGTTTCACGTTCCAATTGATATAATAATTCACCTTCATAACGTGAATGCTGCTCAATATATTCTTGTAATTTTTCAGGTAAAAAATCCATATTATATTTTATTATGCACTTTCATAAATCAAGGAACTCATATGTTCCGGTCTAAGAAAAGAATTACAAATTTCTTGAATTTCTTCAGCAGTAACTTTCTCCACCTTTTTTAGAAAATCTTTATACGAAACATATTTTCCAAAATCCAATAAACTACGAGCTTGTAATTGCATTTTTACGGCATGATTCTCTTCCATCAATGCAGATTGCCCCATCAATTGTAATTTTGCTTTTTGTAATTGTTCAGGTGATAATTTTTGTTTGCAAAGTTTATCAAGTTCCTTATTAATTAAATCTCGACATTGATTTACATTCTTCTTATCACAAGCAAAATAAATAGTAAATACTCCTGTATCAAAATAAGTTGAATAATTAGAAGAAATACTGTAGGTTAATCCATGTTTTTCACGAACAGACATATTTAATCTGGAACTCATTCCTGCAGCCCCTAATATGTTATTAATTATTGCCAAAGCATACCTTCTATGGTCATGTCGACCAAAAACCATGGTACCAATCATACAATGCGATTGTGTGAAATCTGTTTTTTTAAATTCTTCAAATACTTGCAATTTTGAGGGCGCCACGCGTACAATCTCATGAACATTTTTCCCGTCCAAATGGGATAAATATTTTCTTGCAAGTTTTTCACCTTTTGAAAAACTAAGATTTCCCGCAATTGAAAGTACTATATTGGAAGGGACATAATATTGATTTTTGAAGGTTTTAATGTCGGATTTCTGTAGTGCATTTACACTTTTCTTGGAACCTAGAATATTAAAACCTAAAGAATGTTTTCCAAATAAATGTTCATAAAACACATCATGAATACTTTCATCCGGAGTATCATCATACATTTCAATTTCTTCAATTATTACTTTCTTTTCCTTTTGAATTTCCTTTTCAGGAAAGGTGGCATTAAAAGCAATATCACAAATAATATCTACTGCCCTATCAGCATATTCACTGAGGCAAGAGGCATAGTAGCAAGTTCGTTCACGAGTGGTGAAAGCATTCAACTCACCACCCACGTCCTCAATAAAAGAAAGAATATCATCAGATTTTCGTTTGGAAGTACCTTTAAAAACACTGTGCTCAATAAAATGTGCTATTCCATTATTTTGCTTAGTTTCATCTCTACTGCCTGAATTAATCATTATACCACAATGTATAATGTGACTATGTTGAATATTCGTTTGGATAAAACGAGCGTTATTTTTTAATTGTATAATTTTATGCATTAATATTTATAGGGCATCCATTTGTTTAGCCAGCAAATAATCTTTTTCAGTTATTATATCTCCGGATGTATGAGTATATAATTTTACATGAATTATATTGTAAATATTTGTCCATTCAGGATGATGGTCCATTTGTTCAGCAATTGCTGCAGCCTTATTCATCCAAGCAATAGCAGAGGAAAAATCTTGAAAAGTAAAAGTTTTACAAAGTTTATGATCAATTTCCTGCCACATCTATTATTGATCTACTTTTTATATTCATTAATTATTGACCAATTGGAAGCTTCTTTTACCATGGTGTTTTCAAGGGAACCTAATCCCGTAATTTCCAGCACCACTTTATCACCATCTTGCAGCCATTGCGGTTTATAATCTTTATTGTTAATTAAGCCCGTACCATTTAATTCCAGGAAACAACCGGTTCCTACAGTACCGGAACCAATCACATCCCCGGGAAAAATATCAACACCATAAGAAGCGCGTTCAATTATTTCTGCAAAGGTCCAATCCATATCAGCCATATTTCCTCTCGAAACCTCAATACCGTTAACACTGCAAGTCATTTCAAGATTATATTGTGCGCCGACATGATTTTCTTTAGGAGCAACTTTAAAAGCTTCCAATTCATCCGGAGTTACCAACCAAGGGCCAATGCTCGTTGCAAAATCTTTGCCTTTAGCAGGGCCTAGATTTAGCAACATTTCATCCATTTGTAAAACACGCGCGCTTAGGTCATTCATAATCATATAACCGGCAATATATTGATCCGCGTCAGCAGCCTTAATATTTCTTCCTTTTTTACCAATAACAATAGCACTTTCCAATTCAAAATCTAATTTTTGGAAATGATCAGGCATACATGAAACATTTCCCGGGCCACAAATGCTATTATGATTGGTAAAATAAAATATCGGATATTGATCAAATTCGGGAATCATAGGCACTCCCCTATTCCTTCGAGCTGCAAATACATGTTGACGAAAAGCATATCCATCTCGACAGGAGGTAGGATGTGGAACAGGCGCTAAGATTTTTACTTCAGAATAATTCAAACCCTTAAAATTTTCAGGGTTGTTTTTAATTTCTAAGTCCAATTGTTTTGCTGCATTCATTACAGTTTCACCAAATTTTAAGAAATCGGCCATATTTGAAGGCAAAGCAGGATTTAATTCATGTATAGAATATAATTTATCTTTAACGAGAATGGCTAAATTATCAGCGCCATGATGTTCAAAAGAGACAAGCTTCATCTTAACTTATAATTAAATTTAAGTGCGATTTTTGATTATTTAATTGCCTCCACGGCAATTATTTCAGGAACTGCCCTGCGGATTGCTTCTTCAATGCCGGCTTTCATAGTCATGACACTCATATTACAATCACGACAATTACCTAAAAGTTTAATTTGTACTTTCATGTCGGAATCAATGGATATTAATTCCACATCTCCACCGTCATCCTTTAAAAAAGGACGAATGGTTTCCAAGGCATTTTCAACCTTTACTTGCAAACTATCTTTTTCAATGATGTTCATTCCACAAAGATACTAAAAAGAATCCGCACATTTGAAATGTATCAAATGTGCGGAAATATACTAAATATTCATTCTTAGACTAAGGTGGAATTCAGTATGGCTAATTGTTGAGCAACTTTTTCAGCCATTTCATTAAATGGTCCGGAAAACAGTATGTCCTCATTTAGTACTGCAGGAAGCCCCAAATCAGAATCTGCAGCCAAAGTTCCAATAATTGGAATTTGTGCTAAAAGTGGAATATTATACAGCTCTGATAATTCCATTCCGCCTCCTTCGCCAAAAATCCTATATTTATGGTCAGGAAGTTCTTTTGGAGTAAAATAACTCATATTTTCAACTATACCTAAAATAGGGATATTCAGAGCTTTATGACTGAACATTTCAATGCTTTTTTTGGTATCAGCCAGTGAAACTTGCTGCGGAGTAGTAACCATTACAACCCCAGAAAGTGGAAATTGCTGTGCTAAAGTCATGTGAATATCGCCCGTTCCAGGGGGTAAATCCACTACTAAATAATCTAATTCACCCCAGGCCACATCTACTAATAACTGTTTTAAAGCACTGCTGATCATAGGTCCGCGCCACAATAAAGCTTGATTTTCATCTAATAAACAACCAATTGACATGGCTTTTATGCCATATTTATCAAATGGAAATATAGTTACTGTTTCACCTTTATCCTCCACTTCCGGTCTTAAACCCCTAATGCCCATCATTAATGGTAATGAAGGACCGTATATATCTGCATCTAAAATTCCTACTTTAGCTCCTGATTTACCTAGTGCTATTGCTAAATTAGTTGCAACAGTAGATTTACCAACACCACCCTTTCCTGATGCAACAGCGATAATATTTTTAATGCCCGGTAATTCTTCTCTATTTCTCTGTCCGGAAGCCACTTTTGACCCAAAGGTAATATCAACTTCCAAATCCTTATTGACTAAATGATGTATAGCATTTATACAAGCATTTCTTATCATATCTTTCATTGGGCAAGCCGGTGTGGTTAATACCAATGAAAAAGTAACTTTATTGTTATTTATCTCCAAGTCCTGCACCATGCCTAAGCTTACAATGTCTTTATGCAAGTCAGGGTCATCAACATTTCGGAGTGCGTCTAATATTTTATCCTTCATGTAATTTCTTTTTTAGCAATTTATTTAACTATTGAACAAGAAATCAAATCTATTTGAGTTTCCCCAAGCAAATCATCTTTCGTAGAACCTTTATACAAACCTTTTAATTTAAGTGGCGCACCTTCTTTTAATGACTGAACATCCTTTACATCTTCACCACTAAAGGAACAAGAAATAACTACATCCTTCTCCTTAAAAAATACACTCATACTATTTCCTGCACCTTTTTCTAGTGAACTTATATTACCACTTATTTGCAAGTTTTTCTTTGCAAATTTTTGTTCTGAAGTTGATGCATTTGATGATACTTCTTTGATTAATTCTGTCGTGCTTAGCGTAAAATCAGCTTTGAGCTGACCTGCTCCTTGGGTAGGACGATTGACATACCATAAAACTATTCCACGTACTACTACACCTACGCCTACTAAAACGAGTATAACTTTAAAAAATTTGTTCATAACATTAGTAAATATATTATTGCAAAGTTATGCTTTATATGCATTCCAATACCTGAATTTTATCATGACTTAAACTTATGGACATATGATAAATATCAATATTATAAACCAACTTTTGGCATTATCTTCGCATGTAGTATACTATATCAAATAATAACTATTTTTATGAAAACTAAATTATTCTTACTGGCATTTACATTAATTCTCATTTCACTTCAAAGTAAAGCGCAAGATTTTATCACCAGGACCGGTCATATTACCTTTGTTTCTTCTACCCCAATGGAAACTATTGAAGGGAACAATTATTCTGTTTCTTCCATTTTAAATACCAAAACCGGAGAATTAATATTCTCTTTATTAAATAAGTCCTTCCAATTTAAACAAGCACTTATGGAAGAGCACTTTAATGAAAAATATATGGAGTCTGACAAATATCCGAAAGCAACTTTCAAAGGAAAAATTAAGGATATTAGTAAAGTGAATTTTTCAAAAGATGGTATTTACCAAGTTGAAGTAGAAGGCGAATTATCCATGCATGGCGTCACTAAAACTGTTACTGAACCCGGTACCATTGAGGTTAAAGGTGGAGAAATTATTGCAAAAGCGAACTTCAATGTTGTTCCTGAAGATTATAAAATAGAAATACCTGCTTTAGTAAGGGAAAAAATTGCTAAAATTATTCCTATAAAAGTGGATATGGATTACAAGCCGAAGAAATAAACATTTCGGAATATTTACCAAAAATTGAATAGGGAACTAATTACACGTAACTTTGTAGTTAGTTCCCTATGTCGCTTATAAATATTCGCCATTTAACCAAAGAAGAAATCTCAAAAGAATTAAGCCTTTTGGGAGAACCTAGTTTTCGTGCCAACCAAATATGGCAATGGCTATGGGAAAAGAACGTTGCAAGTTTTGAGGAAATGTCCAATTTACCGCAAGCTTTAAGAGAAAAACTAAGTCTGAACTTTAAAATCTACAAACTAAGCATTAATAATAAGCAAGTTAGCACTGATGGCACGATAAAACTTGGATTTAAATTATATGATAATGAGCTAGTTGAAGGTGTTCTTATCCCTGCGGACGATAGGATGACCGCCTGTATTTCTTCACAAGTAGGTTGTAGCCTAGCCTGCTCTTTCTGTGCCACTGCCAGGTTACCGAGAAAAAGGAACTTGTTTTTTGATGAAATTTATGATCAGGTGGCGAATATTAATAAAATTGCCCTTGAACATTATTCTAAAAAACTGACTAACATAGTTTTTATGGGTATGGGGGAACCCTTACTAAATTATACAAACGTAATAAAAGGGATTGAACGCATAACTGCAGATGACGGACTTGGTATGGCTACCAAAAGGATTACCGTTTCTACTGCAGGTATTGCAAAGATGATCAAGAAATTAGCGGATGAAGAGGTAAAGTTTAATTTAGCCTTATCATTGCATGCTGCTACCGATGAAAAGCGTAACACCATCATGGCTATCAATGAAACAAACAATCTTGAGGCGCTTAAGGAGGCTTTACAATATTTTACGGATAAAACTGGTACACGAGTAACCTTAGAATACGTGATGCTTAGTGGATATAATGATGGCAAAGAGGATGTTATAAGTTTAGCAACCTTTTGCAAAAAGTTGCCTTGTAAAGTCAATTTAATTGAGTACAATCCTATTGAAAATGGAATATTTAAGAAATCGTCCGGCAATGCATTGCACCGATTTAAAGACTATTTAGAAGCAAATCACATCATTGCAAACATTCGTAGGAGCCGGGGTGAGGACATTGACGCGGCTTGTGGACAGTTGGCTAACAAAGAGTTATAAAAAAGTATGACGCTTTAAAAAGGAATAAGTTACATTCCTGAAACAATTTTTTCTAAAATTAATCGTTACGATTATAAAATTGATTATTTTTGCCATTCTTAAAAGCAATTTGTCAAAAAATGAACGGAAAGAAAGCACTAGCCATGTGCGGTAGAACACTGCTAACCGCATTATTAATCTTAGGATTCAAGGCTACAGGGTTGGCCCAGACAACATATAATATTGGTGTCATTGGTGGTGGGCAATATACAAACATGAGTTGGGATGGTCCTTCAAGTGTAACTATGTATACTCCAGGTACTACTTACAAAACTTGGACCGGCAGGTTCAGTTATTTGGCAGGTCTTACCCAAGAGTTGCGTTTTGGAGATTATTTTTCAGTTCAATTAGATGCAATGTATTCAGATCGTGGTGCATGGCATGTTAATTCTGATTCTACTGATTATATTGATCGTGTGGCTTATCATCATTCTTCTCGTGATGAATCATTCCAATATGTGGATGGTCATTTATTGTTTAAATTCAATATTCCTATCGGTTACGAGCGTGTAGTTCCTTATGATCGTCCTGGTAAAAGAGCCTTTTTAAGCGTTTATGCAGGTCCTTATTTTGGATACTTGATGGGATATACTTCCACCGGCTATTCAGATACTTTGGAAATTGCAAAAGTAAATCGTGATTCTATCGTACGTTCTTCAGTAGATCGTACTACTTATACTACCAGCAACTTTAATAATAAGGTTCGTAAACAAGATCCTGTATTGAAAACTGATATTGGAATTACTGTAGGTGCCGGTATTAACTTCCTTATTGGTGAAGGTGGTACATTTGGAATTGATTTCAGATATTCTACCGGTTTAGGTAGCATTGATAATTTCATGTATGGAACTAAAGTAGTATCAAAAAGTGATGATCCTACACAACAAGCAGTAGTTTATAATTATGCTAATGTAAAACATAGTGGAATTTTCCAAGTATTATTAAGTTATAAGATTAGGCTTATTGGAGCTGGTCCAAACAGATATTTCTAAAAGCCCTAATAATTAAAATTTTACATAAAAAATAACTGGGGCGGATGATATCCGCCCCTTTTTCATTTACTAATATTTTCATTACTTAAATTGAATTTATGAAACGGGTAGTATTAATTCTTTTTATTGGCTTGGCAATAGCTTCTTGTAAACGAACAAATAAGGAAGCTGAGGAACTTAATAAAAAATTTCATGCCTTAACAAGTCTTGATGTAAGCAAAGCTCATGAATTGGATGAGGCTTATAAAGCTTATTTTGTTAATCATCCCAATGATACCATTTTACCCGCTTTATATTATCAGGATGCTCAACTAAATGTTACTTTCTTGAAGGACAATGATAATGCACTGAAGTTATTAAATAAAATTTTATCTGATTTTCCGGGACATAGAAGAACACCTGACATTTTATTATTTGAAGGTTTTATATACGAAAATAACTTAAAGGATACCACCAAGGCAATCCAACAATATACTCGAATCCTACAGCAATATCCTAAACACGAACTTGCAAGTCAAGCTGATTTCTGCATCAAATCACTTCGAAGCGGAGCTTTACCGAAATAAAAACTGCCCAATCAATTTATTAATATGTCGAGGAAGAATAGTGTTAAGATGGCGGAAATAAGTGGGATGCCAAATGTATTTGAAGATCCTGAAAAAATGAAAGGAGATTGGTACAAAAGCTTCTTTAATAATGACCAACCATTGGTCTTAGAATTGGGTTGTGGAAGAGGGGAATATACGATAAGTATGGGCCGTCGATTTCCTGATAGGAATTTTATTGGGGTAGATATAAAAGGACCGAGAATATGGAAGGGGGCGAAAGCGGCTTTACAAGAGAACTTAAAAAATGTAGCTTTTGCTCGTTTTAGGATTGAATATATTACAGAAAAGTTTCCTGCAGAGTCAGTGTCCGAAATATGGATTCCGTTTCCGGATCCCTTTCCAAGAGAAAGCAAATCCGGTAGACGCCTTAGTTCACCTGAATTTTTGGCTCGCTATAAGCCATTATTAAAAACGGATGCCATCCTCCATTTTAAAACCGATAGTGATGCCCTGTATGAATGGACCTTGCAAACCTATCTTGATAAAGGCATAGAACTGCTTGCCTATACTGATGACTTATACCAATCAGAATTTCTCAATGAAAATACAGGAATACCCTCCAAATATGAAGGCATCTTCATGGCCGAAGGTAAAACTATAAAATATATCCAGTTTAAGATTTAATGGAGGATTTTGAGTTTATTTAGATTTTACTTAAATTTGTTATTAAATATTAATTTAAATTACCTTGAAAAAACTTCAACTCCTCCTTGTCTTGCTTTTTCCTATTTTTTCGAATGCACAAATAGACCTATCAAAAGGCCTTATTGCAGAATGGAATTTCAATGATAGTACTGCTACTGACAATACTGGACATGGCTATAATGGTACAATTTCTGGTACTAAAAATATTGCTGGTCCTGTAGGTAACGCAAAATGGTTCAATGGAAAAGGGGATAAAATCACTATTAAAAGTAAAACAGGATTAAATTTTGGCACACGTGCAAATTTTTCAATATCTCTTTGGTTTAGAAGCGACACCACAGCATTAGGCAATTGGAATGGGGCACCACTAATTTCAAAATTAAATGGCTCAAGCACTTCAACCGATTATGTGGTTTTTTTAGAAGATCAAGGAACTGGGATAAAATTAAAATGGGGCACAGGAGATGCGAGTGACACAAATTCATGGATGATTACACCAGAACCAAAGCCTCATCAGTGGCATCATATAGTTACAACTATTAGTGATTCCTTTACAGGCTCAAAACATATTTATCCTAAACAAATATTTATTGATGGTAAACTAATAAAAAGCGGTATTGCCTATGTTAAAGGTGACTCGATTACAAATGTAATTACTATGGGTGATTTCTTTAGCGATTACGATTATAATTACCACTATTTATTGGGTGCATTAGATGAGGTAAGAATTTATAATCGAGTAATAAACGATTCAGAAATTATGGCGCTATATAAACATAATTATGCTACCACTTCCTTATCTGGAAATATTAAAACTTCTGGAGGAACAAATTTAAAATCATCTAAAGTTTATTTGGTAAAATTAAATACAGCTGATACTTCAATTAGTGCAATAGATTCACTTGTTACAGATACAAATGGAAACTATAGTTTTAAAATTAAAACTACGGATACTATATTATATATAGTTGCATACCCTGACTCGAATTTATATCCAAAGGAATTTATTACTTATTATGACTCAGCAATAACCTTTGATAATGCAAAGTCAATAAAAATTAATAAAGGTGTAAACGCCTTAAATTTCAATACTTTATCTGGTAGCAATGCTGGAGGAACAGGATTTATCGGTGGAAAAATTTATTTATGTAGCGCTTGTAAAAAATCAGGAGGATTACCTGGTAAGAATATTAGAGTAATACTTACAGATACTCTTGGAAAAATACAGGCTGAAACTTTAACTGATAATGCGGGTAGTTTTCAATTTAAAAATTTGGCTTTAAAATCTTATTTAGTTTTAATTGATAAACCATATGTAGACAATACAAAAGCACCAAAAATAAACTTAAGCGAAAGTGTGGTAAAAAACAACTTACAATTTACACTCTATCCAACTTATCTTGAACTTGATGTTACTACTGGAATTAATGAGGGAATATACTCTTCTACTATGTTTACCATGTTTCCAAATCCAGCCAGTTACCAAATAAATTTTAACTATAATAGTCAAAAAAATACCAATTTAAAATTTCAGATTTATGATGCAACTGGAAATCTAGTTTCAAGCTTTAATGATGTTTGTAGTGCTAATGTGAAATTCAATAGAACGATGGATATAAGAGAACTCAATCTTCATTCAGGAATATACATGGTAAGACTTACTACAGAAAATCAAATCATTCTAAAACAATTAATAATAAACAAATAATGAAAAAGTTAATTTTTTTCCTGTTTCTTTTACCGTTTACCACAAATGCACAAGTAAATCTAACTAATGGCCTAATAGCAGAATGGAATTTTGATGATAGTACTGCCAATGACCATTATCATAATTTTAATGGGACCACATTAGGTAAGCCAACATATATCCAAGGAATTAAAGGTGCTGCAATACATTTAAATGGAAAATCAGATTGGATAAAGGTACTTTCTAGACCTGGATTAAACATAGGAACAAAATCAAATATCTCAATATCATTTTGGTTCAAGAGTGATACTCAAAACGTCGGCTTAGCAAATCCCGAAGCATTAATAGCTAAAACAGGTGGAGGTAGTGGAAATACAGACTACATGATATTTTTAGAAAACCAAGGAAGTGGTATGAAACTAAAATGGGGTACAGGATCCTCTGCAGATTCTGTAGCATGGATGGTAGTAAATAATCCTACACCACATAATTGGCATCACATTGTAGGAATCTTATCAGATTCTACAACTGCTTCAGGAACAGTATACCCTAAGAAATTATATATTGACGGTATTTTAATACGAAATGAAGTTGCTCTTCAAAAAGCTGATTCAATCGATACTGCTGCTTTACAAATTGGATCCGTATTTAGCAATGGCGATTACAAACGTCACTACTTTTTTGGTGCTCTTGATGAAATCCGTTTTTATAATAGAATACTTTCGACAAATGAAATTAACAACTTATACAAAACTGTATATACTGGTATAACTGATGAGCAAGCAAAAGAAAATATAAAAATTACAATTTTACCAAATCCTTCTACTGGAATCTATGCTATAGAATATCCAATTGCAAAGTATCAGTATAGTATATATAATCCGGATGGAAAAGAAGTATTGAAATCATTCTCAAATAATTCAATTTCACATTTTGATATTAGTAAATTTTCAAATGGAATTTATATTTTAAGAATAGAATCCGATTTAGGTTTAAGTACTCAAAAATTAATTTTACAGAAGTAGTTAAATACCAATAAAAAAAGAGCGGCCAAATTACAATAATTTGGCCGCTCTTTTTTTATTAATTACTTATTTGATTAATTTCCTAATTAGATTTTTTAATCCAAGTGCACCTAATATGATTCCAATTGGCTTTCCAACTTTTCTCGACCAATAAGACCTATTTAAAAACCATTTATGTCTGAATTGGGTTTGAATTAAATATTCCTTTATTTTTTCAGGATAATTTTCCAACGATGGGTCACATATAGTTTTGATATCTTTTGGTGTCCAGTCCAAAGGTTTTCTAATAATAAATTTACACCATTCATCTCCATATAAAACCTCTAATCCAAATTCTTTAAAAAAAATCCTTAAATATGCTTCATAAAAATTAAATATATGTGCATTCTGGAAAAAATTAATAGGGTTAATATATTCCCTCTGCAAATCAAAAATACCTGGCACAGCAAAAATTAAATAACCGCCTTTTTTAATCGTTTTCAAAATACCTTGAAGTTCCTTAATCGGATCAAGAAAGTGCTCAAAAACTAGCGATAAAATTATTACATCAACTTCTTCGTCCTTAATATGGTGTGTAAACTCACCATACTTAAGATTTAAACCATGATTTCGTCCATATTCAAGGTATCTTTCATCAAAATCACAACCTGCTGTTTTGAACCCATACCTTTGAAATGGGAAATGAATACCTCCTGCACCACATCCTATTTCAAAAACATATAAATTTTTATCCTTAACATTTGAATATTTTAAAAACTTATTTAAATATTCCGCACCTAATTTCTGTTGAAGTTGGAAAAAATCCTCCCTCGGAGTGCTAGCTCCACCATATAAACTTCTATATTCATTTGAATAAAAAGCAATTGTAGAAGGTTCGTCAAGAATTTCAGTAGCTCTAATTAATCCGCACTTTTCGCAAATAGCGTTTTCCATTGCAATTCCATAACGGTCTTGTTTGGTTACAACATATTCAGGGCGAATATTAGAATTACCACATAAGCAATTCAATTTCATGAATTTATATTCACCAGCAGCAACTTTATCCTTAAAAACCTTTAAAGCTTGTAGTTGGATATTTGAAAGAGGGATCGTTGGTTTTCCATCGGTCCCATTTAAAGGAAGTGGCATATTTAACTTTTAATTAAAAAAACATACAAAAGTACCATATAAAATGGTAATATCAAATTATATAAGCGAGGGATTCATGCGGCAACATCCCATTTAACCAGGAATCTTTTGAAAGACTTATTATTTGTGCCTTAGGGTAATATTTCTTCATGCTGTCCAAATACTTATCATATTGAATAAATGTATTCATTGAATACTGGTGGGCTTGTATAATATCTGCCCAAGCGCCTGCATCTGAAGCATTTTTTCTGCTATCCTTTTCTTTATCATAAAAATGTGGGATAACATTATTAAAATCTCGCAACACAGTATGATCACATCCTAACAAATATATCTTTTCATATCCCATGGACAAGAGTACCGGTAAAATCATTAAAGGCCCTGATTGAGGCCATAAAATGGGTTGTTCCAAATTTACTTTGCCCACCTTGACGTGATAAGCAAGATAGAGATAATGTACTTTCCTATTTTTAAATAAGTTGTATTGTCTTACCAAGGGTTCATCAGTTGCACCCAAAATAATTTGCGTTTCTGCAGGCAATTTTATATCAGCCTCCCTCATCCATGAAATAAAATTATCTAAAATTAAAGGCGGATGGAATGGAGCAAAAAAATGAAATTTAGGTGCAATAGTATTTAAATCCTGATGTAAAAAGAAATTACTTACGGAGAAGCAGTCTTCTCCTTTTAGGACGCTTAAGTCTTCTTGCTTTATGCTAGGACCGGTGGCCAATACAAATGCCCGCTTACCGCTTCCTAAGCCCTTTAGAGAAGTATTTGATTTAAGCAACTGCCGGTTCGAAAATTGAAACTTAATATTATTACTGAATTGAAGTAAAAAATAATAAAGTGCCGGGGGCAACCAGGATTGTACCAATGTTTTTTTATGTGCACCCACTTTTATTAATTTTAGACTTTTTGCATTATTTCCAACATGAGATTGCAAATTTCTCTTACGGCACCTTCCCCACCCTTTTCTTTTGCCACGTATTTGGATACTTTCCGGATTTCCTTTTCTGCATTAGACGGACAAGCAGGAAAACCTACTTCTGACATACATTCCAAATCATTCAAATCGTCCCCTATATATGCAATATTGGACATAGATAATTTGTTGTCCTCACAAAATTTCTTTAAGAAGCTTGGCTTATCCAAAATACCAATGTAGCAATCGTCTATTTTTAATTTTTTAGCTCGCGCGCTTACAATAGCTGAATTTTCTCTGGTTAATATGACAATGCGGATGCCTAGTAGATCCCGAATAAGCTCCAAACCTTTGGCATCACGGGTATTAAACTTCTTGAGTTGTTCACCTTCTGCGGAATAATACATTCCGGCATCTGTAAGTGTTCCATCTACATCACTGATCAATACCTTAATTTGTTCGATAGTGGATTTATAGACACTTCCTTGTCTTTTCCTTAATTGCAATTCAACAAACTCCCAATCACTCGGCTCATCTATTTCCAAAGCCGTTTCTTCGGCCATTTCATAAATTCCGATTTTACCGCCAAGTCTGCATTTTCCTGCTTGCAATAATCCCTTTTTAGTAAAATAGAAGGCTCCGTTTTCCATCATCCAACCTTCAAAATTTTGACGCATGGGTCGTTGAGCAGGATTATAATTTATAGGACGACCTTCTTTGTTCCAAAAAAATCTTTTTACTAATACACCGGTGGCCAATGAATCCAATTGTTCAAATTCAAATTGTTTCCAAGCCGCAATAAAATCATTTTCTTGAACCAAAGGTGAAGTTACCTGAATGGTACACATGATATCAAAATCATATTGCTCTGCGATATACAACATTACAGATTCTGTACTAGCGTTATCGGTAGCTAATTCTGCAGGACGCATGGAAACTTCTAAGGGTATTCCCGAATAACGCACTATATCTGCAATTATTTCAGAATCAGTAGATACTATAATTTTACTAAAAATTCCGGAATGGTGCGCCGCTTCAATAGCATGCATACATAATGGCTTTCCGGCCATTGGTTTTATATTTTTACCGGGAATACTTTTAGAGCCACCACGTAATGGAACTAAAGCAATAATATTAGCAGAACTCAAATTTTTCTTTTTAGCTTTTTGCGCTGAACTTTTTCAATATCAAGAATTTCTTCTTTTTTATAGGTTAAAGCCTTGGAGGTAGCTCGCAAATCTCTGGATAATTTTCTCATTCCATCAGGCTCCAAGCTGGCAGCATGGTCAGTACCTTTAGAGGTTCTATCTAAAGTAAAATGTCTTTCAAAATAGGTGGCTCCAAGGGCAAGTGCAGCAATATCTACTGCAATCCCGAGATGATGACCTGAAAATCCAATGGCTTTAACATCCTTTCCGTACCTGGTTTTTATGCGCTCAATTTCTAATAAGCAAATATCTTCAAAAGGCACAGGATAGCCGGAGGTACAGCTATATAAAACAATATCTTTATTTCTATTTCTTTTGGAGAAAAATTCCATTATTTTATCCTCTTCAGCATACGTAGTCATGCCTAATGAAATATGAATTTCACCGGGGAAATGATCGCAAAGATATTGATACATTTCAAAGTCCAAATTGCAAGCTGAGGGAATTTTAAGCATATGAGGTTTTAAGGCACTCATTTCCTTAGCGGCGGTCAAATCCCATACGGAAGTAGAATATTCCACACCTTCCTTATTGGACCATTGCAATAATTGTTCATGCTGCTCCTTATTAAATTCCAGGAATTCTCTATGTTCACCATAAGTGGCACCAAAAGAATTGACCGGATTAGGATGAGGGGCATTATATTCTTCCGGAGATAAAAGTTCTCGATTGGTTCTTTTTTGAAACTTAACGACGTCCACTTTACAAAAGCCGGAAGCAATTTTAATCATTTCGTGGGCCAGTTCCATGTTTCCGCCATGGTTACAGCCAATTTCTGCAATTATGATAGGTTTGATATCCACTGTTTAAATATTTATTACAAAGTAAAGGATTTTTAAGGACTAAAGGTTCATTTTAGGATCTAACACTTTTAAGCCCCTTCCTAATAATCAAAATTGGTAAAAATGCCTGAGATTGTAAGAAAAAGAGCTCTCGAATAGGCTTAAATGCCAAGTTAAGAAATAAGAGTGACAAAAATTGTGTAATTACTGTTGCAAAAGCTGAACCATAAACACCCCAAAAAGGAATTAGCAAAATATTTAAAATTACATTCATAATGGAAGAAATTGCGGTTGTATAAAATAGCTGCTTTTGATTGGAAGTAATTGTCATATAAATACTTCTTAAGCCTCCATTACAAGTAAAAATAAATCCAATCATCTGAATTTTTAAAATACTTGCCGATTGCGTAAAACTATGCCCAAATAAGAATGGCATGCCAAAATCAGCAAAAAACAAAACACCTAATGCAATGACATAAGAAATTATAGTATAAATTTCACTAATAAGTCGGTACCTCTGTTTAAATAAAACTTTATCACGTAGATATAAATCATTTAACAATGGGAAAAACGATGTATTTAATATCATAATAACAACTACTCCCATTTGGTAAATCTTTGCAGAAGCAGAATATCCTCCAACTGAAGTATCCCCTAAAAAAACACCAATTAAAACTTGGTCAATGTAAGTATACAGAAAGGTTGAAACATGTGCTAAAAATAAAGGCCAACCTTCTCTAAAAGTATAATAAGTTCTAGCTAACGTTACATGCCATTTCGATAATTTCAAATTTAATTGATATTTGTAAACCCATATCATACCACCTGCACCTAATATAAATTCAACTGTATATAAAATTGCAAAACTTATAAGGGGAAAATGCATAAGTAAACATACTATCTTTAGTACATTCATAAAAAGAAAAACAGGACTTTTAGACCATACACTTAGTTTAGATTTTAATTGTGATCTAAAATAAAGATCAATAACATCAAAGGCTTGAAAAATATAACTAAGGGCTACTATTGCTACTATATAATTTACCAATAAATCGTTTGGACGAATGAAGTCAATTATAATAATACAAGAAGAAAAAGTAATAATTGCCCCTATAAAACGGAAAAAAAAACCTGATCCTAATATTTCATCCCTCTTATCAGGATGATTAAGTAAGTCGCGTATTATAATTGAATCGAATCCAAATGTTACTAATGGAGCAAATATGGAAACAAATGCAAGAGCAAAATTAAAGGTGCCGAATTGAGTAATGCCTAAATATCGTGCTATTAGAATTCCTACTATTGCGCGAATAACCTGGTCTAAGGTAAGCCAGGAAATATTTTGAAATACCTTTGTTAAATAAGGAGATAATTTAAACATTTTATTCAGTCCATTTGTAAATGGCCATCATTAATTCTTTTTAAATTCTCCTCGTCTATTGAGGTAACCTACAGCTCCTCCTTTAACGATTACGATTGCGATTCCATTTTTATAATTATGTACATCTTGGAAAAATGGACCTGCTACTTGTGTGCCGATTTTATCTACAAATCCCCAACCCACCGTATTCATTTCTTTTTTGCTTACCAAGTCCTTTAGTTGGCCTTCCGCTTTGCCTTTATAGGTTTTTTCTGCATATTTTACTGCGGCAAAACCTTCCACAAATTCCCTCACTTCCAAATATTGTGGTGCCACTACTACTTGTCCTGCCATATTTGCAAAGCCCCACTTGCCATCTTCAGAAATAGCCGCAATCCCTTCTACAAAATCTCGTATAATTTCATAATGCGCTTCTAAAATAAAATGTCCCCTCGGGTCTATCAAGCCCCATTTATTTCCATCCAATGTTGCATGGGCCATTCCTTTATCAAAAGGCATAATTTTCGCAAATTGAGGCTGGATGATCCACTGTCCGGTCAAGTCCAAATATCCATATTTACCATTCTTTTTACACAAGGCCATTCCATCCTTAAACTCGCCTATTTCATCCATTTCTGCAGGAATGATGGTTTTACCTTCCATGGATATTAATCCCTTCTTACCATTAAGTTCAATAGAGGCCGTTTGGATTTCTCTATTCGTCTCCTTTTCAAAAAACTCAGAGGCGTGGTCGTACATTGGTTGAATCACAAACTGAGCACTTGGATTAATATAACCATATTTTCCGTTTTCATCCCGTATTCTCGCTAATCCGCTATGGAACTCTGAAATTTCAGTATATTTTAATGGAATTACGATTTGAGCATTAGAATCAATCATACCAAATTTTCCATTTTTACCAAGGATGGCAAAACCATTGTACCAATCGTCCAAACGATCATATTCGCAAGGCAAAACTATTTTACGCGCTGCACCGAATGTGCGCAAGCCCCATTTTTGATTATCCTGTATGCGCAAAAAATAATACTTCTTCTTGGTTTGCTGACCAAATCCTATACCGGGTAAGGTGGATAGAAGTAAAAATAAAAAAAACGCTCTTTTTAAAATTGTCATCTTTTCATGTCATTTAGCTTCGCAAATGTAGGAAAAAACTTCATTTAAAAGGTGATTATTAAGGCAAGAATCAGCACTCAGGGCTTTTTAGTACTTTTGTTCCTAAATGAAATTTTATGTCAAAAGATGGGATTGATAAAATTGAAGAAGCATTTGAGGACCGCCGTTGGTCTGAAATAAAGGCGGAATCGTCGTGGCAAATTTTTAAAATTGTAAGTGAATTTGTTGAAGGCTTTGAAAAGCTAAATAAAATTGGGCCTTGTGTGACTATGTTTGGCTCAGCAAGAACCAAACCAGATACAAAATATTACAATTTAGCGGTAGATATTGCCTACAAACTTACCAATTCAGGATATGGTATTATAACAGGTGGTGGGCCGGGTATTATGGAAGCCGCTAATAAAGGTGCCCAAACAGATGGAGGGAAAAGTGTAGGCCTAAATATTGATTTACCTTTTGAACAGCATCCTAATCCGTATATAGATGCTGATAAACTGATCAACTTCAATTATTTCTTTGTACGTAAGGTTATGTTTGTAAAATATGCACAGGGCTTTATTGTACTTCCCGGCGGCTTCGGTACAATGGATGAACTATTTGAGGCAATAACCTTAATTCAAACACAAAAAATCGGTAAGTTTCCTATTGTTTTAATTGGGACAGAATACTGGGAAGGCTTAGTTAAATGGTTGAATGATATTGTTTTAAAAAGTCATGAAAATATAGGCCCCGATGATTTAAATTTAGTTTTTCTCACAGATTCAGCGGATGAAGCGGTAGCCCATATTAATAAATTCTACAGTAAATACTTACTCTCTCCAAATTTTTAAAAGCTGTAAAATTTAGAAACATTATAAAATATTTTTGACTTAACTTCGCGACTTTAAAAACTAAGTAAAATGAATATTCCAGAGAGCCTAAAATACACCAAAGATCACGAATGGGTACGCATAGAAGGTGATTACGCAATTATTGGTATTACTGATTTCGCACAAGGCGAACTAGGTGATATTGTTTACGTAGAAATTGAAACTGCAGGAGATGCCTTAAATCAACATGAAGTATTTGGTACGGTAGAAGCTGTAAAAACAGTTTCTGATTTATTTATGCCGCTATCAGGTACCGTTGAGGAAGTTAATCCAAAATTAACCAATGAACCTGAAGCCGTAAATAAAGATCCGTTTGGTGATGGCTGGATGATTAAAGTAAAAATCAGTAATCCTTCTGAAATAGACAGCTTATTGAGTGCGGCTGATTATCAAAATTTAGTACATTAATTATCAAATTATAAATTTAGAAGCCCGCGAGTTTAAACTCACGGGCTTTTTTTATACTACTGATTAACTTGTGATAAATAAGATTTTAGAAAAACACTATTTATTAAGCTTTTCATGGGCCACTATTGTATTAATTCTTAGTGGATTACCAGGAAATGATCTTCCTCATTTTGCCATTAAGGGAATTGATAAGTTCGTCCATTTTAGCATGTATGGAACACTAGCGTTTTTCTTAATGAATTCAACATGGTATTTGGCTAGGAAAATGCCTTTATCGAACTTAAAGATGCTTAGTGTTTTCGTAATTAGTGCCTCCTATGGACTAATCATGGAGGTTTTGCAACAAACCATTTTTATTCAACGTAGTTTTGACCTATGGGATGAAGTTGCTAATACTATTGGTGCAATTTTCGGTATTATCATTTATAAATTAATAAGATAGCTTCATTCATCTGCTGTTACTTTTTTATTGGTATTTTCGTAAGATACAAGCATGAGAATAAAGGTGCCAACTTTTTATAGCTCCAAACATGATTTAATCATCTTTGAAGATAGACCTAAGGATTATGGTGCCTTCCAATTACGCGGATTATATTATACCAGGTTAAAAAAATCATTCATATTAACAATAGTTTTTATTGTTATTATATTACTGCTTCCATGGTTTTGTAAATTATTTTCCAATGAAAATAAAATTTCAGTTTTGGTAAATTTAAGTGGTGGAGGGGCAAATGCCACTAGCCTACCGGAACCGCCGGGATTACATCAAAAATCGATCAGTAACCTTGCCACAAAAAGGATGAGCATACCTCAAGTAAAGGAAAAACTAAATTCCGATACTAGCCACTCCATTTCACAGTCCAATGGAACTTCAAATTCCGGAAATGAGGAAAATTCTTATGAAGGTAATGGCGGAAATGGAGACGGCTTTTCTAATTTAGAAATCCAACCAAGTTTTCCGGGTGGAGTGGATCGTGCCAATGAATTTATTCGTCAAAATATAAATTATAGTTCCAGTGATAGAATGAATGGTACCGTCATTGTAGGATTTATAGTAGGTATGGATGGCGAAATAAGTGACATTCATATTATTAAAAGCCTAAGTCCAGCACTCGATAAAGCTGCCATAGAAGTAATAAAAGCTATGCCTGAATGGAAACCCGGCTACCAGAATGGAAAACGTGTAGATAAGGTTCCCGTACAAATAAGCATTGGATTTACCATATAAAAAAAGGTCGTATTTCTACGACCTTTTTTATTATTTGATTAGGATTTCGCTACTTCAGTAGTGTTATTATTCCCTTCTTAAAGAATATTTGTTTATCCATACCATGAGCTTCAATTTGGTAAATATAAATATCAACTGGGCATTCCTTATATGCTTTTGCTGAATGATCATTACCAAACTGTCCACCCCATTTAGCATGTAAATCATTGGTGGACCAGACTAATTCACCCCATCGATTAAATATTTTGAAACTATACTGTAAATCAATAGGGTTAATGCCATTAAATACAGCTACAGATACCACTGCGAAAGAGTCATTCAAACCGTCTCCATTCGGAGTAAAGGCATCCGGCAAATACAATCGAGAACAATTCAACAAACATCTTGAATTTGAAATACTAGTTGAAATAGACAAATTAGAATCCGGATCAGGTTTGGAATAGGCTACAATTCTATAGCAAGCCGGTCCATTTAACTCTTGATGGATGGAGTCATCACCTGCTGAATCTTTTGTTGCATTTAAATTCTTATAATTCACCCAATTGCCAGAGGCATCTTTAATTTGTAAAACATAATGATCCACACCGGCATTAAAGCTATCATAAGGCACCCATAAGAAGCTAAATTGTTCATTTGGACATTGACCAACCACTCCTGCCTGCAGTAAGATTGATGTACCCCAATTGGATGGTCCTGCTTCATTTGGATTTTGACCATCAGTTATATTTCCGCACTTATCAACTACTTTAACCCTATAACGATAGGACAAACGATTAACGTGCGTTCTATAATCTACAAATGAATCCTGATTTGGACCAATGCTATCATAACCATTAATCCAATTACCACTGCTATCCATTCGATCAATTATGAATGCTTTCACATTAGGTTGCATACTTCCTGTCCAACGAGTAACTGTATATTTATCATTGACAACTGTTGTGTATAATAAATCTAGGCGTTTGGTTTGGAAAGTATAGTTTGGAGATGCGCTATCTCTATTTGAATTAGAATTTAAAGTACTGTCTGTTGGATGGACTGCCACGATATAATATTTATAAAGTCCATTACAAACATTATTACTATCCGTAAATGTAGTATCGATTGATCCTGAGGCTTGTCTATTAACAGTACCAATCAAGGTATAACCTGGAGTTTTATTATCATTTCTCCAAACTTGATATGCTACAGGTCCACTTAATCCAGCCGTATTCGTAATAGTACTCCATCCAACGTAATTTGACCAAATTAAATTAATGTAAGGTGCTGTACCAATTGGATTTGGGGTCGTTCTTAAGACCATGGTATAATGAGGAGCTCCTGGGAATGAAGTAAAACCACATAAATCAGACCTATCTAAGGCATATCCATAAGTATTATCATAGACATCTGTAGTATTGTCATAATAAGTGTCTGTGCTTGGGTTCGTAATGTTTGCCCAAATAGGTGTACCGGCATACCCCATATCTGACCTAAACAAATCAAATTTGGTAAAGTTACCGGAAACATCCTTCTTCCATTTAACAATAATTGCTCCTTTGGTTCCATTTTGTGCATTCAAATCAACTGATACAGAAAGTACAATCGGAGAATCTGGACGACGGAATGGAATGGTATATACAAATGCCGGTTTAAGCAAGGTATCAATACAACCAAAAGAATTGGTTATTATTAATTGAACATCGTGAAAACCTCCATAGGTATATTTATGCGTTGGAGTAGTATCAGTAGCAATAGTGCTACCTGATACACTATAATTATAGGTTGTAGTATCACCAAAATCCCAAGAATAGGAAGTAATGGTTGAACTATACATATTAGTATCCCTAGGAGTAAAGGTAAAGAAATCACTCGGACAAGTAGTATCTTTATCTACTATAAAATTAGCTTTAGGTTTACCATTAATAACAATGGTCTTAATAATGGTTGAATCCGCACAATGTGCTGTACTTACCAATAACCTCACTGAATAATTGCCTGGAACAGTATAAGTATGAGATGGATTTGCAACACCTACGGCATCAATAATTCCATCATTATTAAAATCCCATTGATTTCTAAGAGTATCGTTATAATTACTTTGATCAAGGAAATGAATAGTATATGGAGCACAACCGGTTAAACTATTTGAAGCCCCAATACGTGCTACAGGAGGACGGTATAACTTAATGGAATCCGTGTAAGTAGCATAGCAAGTAGAGGTAGATTTATCACTGGCTACCATTTGCAAGAAGTAAACTAAACTATCCTTACTTAAATCCGTATATTTATAATCATGAGTAATAGATGTGAAATTACCATTATAAGCAGGGCTTCCGTCCCTAAAGTCTAAACTTAAATCAGTTATATTAACACTATTATTAGTAATTGTAATTGTGGAATCACCACAGGCACTAGTTGCATTTAAAGTAAATTTAGGTACTGGACCGTTTAAGTGAATATAGCTCGTTCGTTTGAATGTATCCAAACAACCAAAACTATCTTTCACTACCAATTGGACATCAAAACCTGACGGATTATTTGTCGCATAAATATGGTACCATCCGGTAGTGTCTGTGGTAGAATCAACCATTTTATCTCCATAATCCCAATAGTACATTTGTACATTATTCCTCTGTTGTATAGAGTCAAAACTAATTATTTGCGGTGCACAACCTGAATATTGATTAAAACTCATAAAATAGGCACGCGGGTGGACTATTTTAATGGTGTCAACGGTATCTTTATAGCAACCACTCGAGGGGTTCAAATCTCCAATTCCTATACTATGCTTTATTACATAAGTACCTGGAGTACTAAATATAATTTTTGGTTGCTTCGAATATGGTGAATCTATCGTGACTGTTGAACTAGCTACTGATTTATAAATACAAGACCAATAAAAAGAATCCGGATTATATAAACTTTGATCCTTAAACTGAATTGGTGTTTTTGAACAGCCAACTTTTGGCGCTTGAACAATTGCTTTTGTTCCTAAATGTAAAAAGGCGCTCTTTTTAACTACTGTAGAACAACCAGAACTATTTATAATTAATACTTGAATATCAAATGATTTTTGACTAGACTTACTAAAGTCCGCTACTACTGCCGTATCTGTGGAATCAATTTTTGTTTGAGCGTTAGTCGGCGTAAATTTAGTATTGGCGGAATCCGACGATTTCCAAATAATACCCCCGGTCTTTCCAAATACGGGACTGGATGGATTTGCAGATGAAATCACTACCGATGCCTTGGCCTTTCCTGAACCTATACATGTATTTATTGCAGTAGATTTAATACTGGCTGCGGTTCCATCTACATAAATTGCTTGTTTAGTGGATATAAATTTACATGCCTTACTAATTGTAACAGTAAGTTGTAAATCAAAAACCCCCATGGAGTCCATTTCTATACTAGGCTTTTTACCATTATACTTATTTACTAATATTTTGGTTCTTCGCGTTGTAGACCATGAATAAGAATAAGGATGAGTAATAGTATCTTTAGGTGAAGTTAAATTTTTAATGCTTAGCGTTTTACCGGCGCAAACGATAGTATCAGCAACCGTGAATGCAGGTATAGGACTATTAACAGAAATGAAGTTGTTTTTCGTAACTGAGTCTTCACAAGTTAATTTACCGCCATTTGGATCAATAATTTTCAACTTTACCGCAAAAAAGCCTGAATCTGTAGCACCAAGAGTTAATGTTGTAGTGTCAGTTGTAACAACTTGTGAAGTTATTAAACGAGGTGAAGTTAGAGAGGTATCATAAACATACCAATAATATTTTGCACCTTTATAAGCATTTAAACTCTTAACAAAAACTTTAGCAGGTTTTAAACAGGTAGTATTACTTTGGTCAGGACAAGTAAAATCCGCTTTTGGCGGTAAAATATTATATAAGGCAGGGATTGTAACACTTGGCGCACACCTATTAGATGCCCCATTATATACAAATGCCAGAGTCATATCACTCAGCCCATTTGTAGTAAAGGTGAAATTTGGATTAATCGGATCCTTACCTGATTTGGAAGATGAAACACTTGTAACATAAGTATATCCTTGTTTACCTCCGCTTAAAGCAGTTTGGGTAATATGGTATGCAGCCGGTGAACCGGTACAGAAAATATTATTAGGGGTATCAGTAGTCCAATAATATTTTGTGATAATTGCCTGTTGGGTAAATGAATCCGTACAGCCATTTTTTAAAGTAATCTTCAATTTAACTGACTTAGAATTACCAACAATGGTGTCAATTCCAGTATAGACATGGGTAGGATTTTTTGCTGTATCAGTTTTACCGTCACCAAAATCCCAGAAATATTTAGCACCGGTTACATCTAAACCGGAAGTAAGATTGGTTGGAGAAAACTTTGCCGTTACACTATCCCTATGGTATCTGCCAAAGGTAAGTTGTGTACAAATATCAGGTTGAAGAGGTACCGGTAAAAAGATGTATTTAGGTAAGGTGTCAAAAGTTACGCAACCGTATGAATCAGTAACCTGTAATAAAACATCATAATTACCATATTTTGGAATTGTAAAGGTATCAGTATTACTGCCGCTTGAATCTACTTTTGAATTAAAATAACCTGATGCATTGCCCTTTGAACTTTTTATTAACCATTGTCTAATCTTTATTGGGCCGGTTGTACTATCATAAAGCTGAATGAAAAATGGTTGACTACAGAATTTTAAATTTGCCGCCTTTACGACTGGAGTACCAATTCCATTAATAAACACATTTTGTGAATCCATAGAACATGTATCTCCCAAAAATTTACCAGATTTATTATTGGTAATCAACATCCTAACTTTATGGATGCCTTTTTGGTAGGCTGGAGACCATACGGTATCTCCACCTGGGACGAATCCTTTACCATCACCAAAATCCCATTTAATGGATACACTATCCGTTGCTGCTACAGCCGGAGAAGTCGCAATTTGTATTGGACGACCGTTTTTCTTGATACAACCAGTATTGGTTATTACCTTAAATGTCCATGTTTTGGAACATTGGGCACTGGCTTTCTGAATTCCGAAAGGTAGTAAAAGCAATATCGTAAGTGCAATACGGTGCGAGTAGCTCTTTGCGAAAAATCTGTGCATACTAATTCAAAAGTTTTGTAGTTCAGTTTGTTTAATAATCAGGCGCTAATACCCAATTATTGCAAAATACAAAAGTAAAGAAAAATTCTATAATAGCCATGCACTTATGGAAAAATGAACCTAAAACTAAAAAATTAACGTAGCAGCATAATATTGCCCTTATAATAATAAGAACGGCCATCTAAACCTTGGGCGCGCATGATATAAATATAAACACCAACCGGGAGTTTAATTCCATTCATGGTTCCATCCCATGAGCTACTTAATTTATTGGCTTCAAAGACTTTCTCTCCCCACCGATCAAATATTTTAAGACTATATGCATTTAGGTTGTCTGTATTATCTGTTATAAACATGTTTATTGGTGACCATGTATCATTCAAACCGTCATGATTTGGTGTAAAGGCATTGGGCACAAATGACCTTGATGGCAAAATGGCACAACTTATATTTGATACACTGCTATCTGTGGCAGCATTTGCATAACTAATGACTCTAAAACAATATGCAGTATCACTTTCTGGCTTTATATCATTGAAAATAAAGCTCGTATCTGTTCCGTTGACACTAGCAATTGTTTGAAAAATATTATTTTGATATTTCAATTGAACTAAAGTGTTTTTTATACCATTAGTCCACTGGGTATAATTATTCCAGTACAATGCTATTTTATCATCTTTTATAAAATTATTTAATAAAATAGTTTTCCCAACATTACTGTTTGGACTTATATTCCCACATTTGTCCTCATTGCGTACTCTATAAATATAACTCTCTATATTAACATTCACTTTTGAATCCAACATGAAAGTATCACCTGTGGTAAAATAACGATAAGTCCAACCCATTTTTGAATCAAATCGATCAATATAATATTGTGAAGAATTGAGTTGTTGACTTTTTTCCCAAAGGACCTTCACACTATTAGTTTCAGTTACTGTAGCACTATTTAAATATATAGGGGTGGTATTATAAACATAAGGTGGGGTAGCTGAAGCCATATTACTTAATGACAAGTAGTTAGCACTTTGTCGTATGGCAGTAACATAATAAGTGTATTTATGCGCACATAAATCATTATCAAGATACTGATTTATTCCTGCTGCAACATCAGTTAAAAACGTAAAAACACCTCCATCCGTTGATCTATAAATCTTATATCCCGCCAAATCATACCATCCTGTATATGGCGTCCAATTTAATAAAATTGAAATTCCATTATTTGCCTTAGCATGAAGAAGAATAGTACAATGTGATTGAGGATCTATAGATTGTTTATTGCAATCTGAGCTTGAGGCCAAACTATAGCAATAAGAATTAGAATTTGTATTGATTTTATTTGTCCCAATTAGCGAATCTGTAAAAATGGTATCACTTTTTACCCCTTCAAAATATGAAACAGAATCTCTAGTTAAATTATAATTTCCAAAATATTGCAATTTGCTTTTTTGCCATACAACTCTTATTCTGTTTGAATCTAAAACCGAAACATAAAGAATTTTCGAAATTGAAGGTGGCATTGAATCCTTAACATGTATAAAATTAAACACACTCGTATCCTTGCATCCATTAATAGTACCCACAATTTCCTCTATACTATGGAATCCGGGGCTTAGGAAAGTAAAGGAAGGTGCTGCCGAGGTATCTACATCATTACTGACAGCAGATTCATTAAACTTCCAATAATAATTACTTATGCCTCCTTTGACAATACTTTTATCAGTAAAATTAACAGTTTGCTTAGGACAAATTAAAGTATCACTCACTGAAAATTTTGCTAAAGGCTTTGGATAAATATTTATAAGGTTAGTTTTTAAAGACGTGTCTGAACAACCAGCAACACCTATAACTATTAATTTTACACTATACCAACCAGATTTAAGTATTCTCGTTGGGTTTAAAGTAGTATCATCGATGTTGCCATCATTATTAAAATCCCATAACTGCCTAAAGCCACCACTAGTTGTATCTTTATAATTAATACTTAGTGGTTCACAACCTTTTGTTGCACTTACAGTAAATCCGGCATTTGGTTTTCTGTAAAGTTTTATAGTGTCTTGTTGAATAGCGCTGCACCCAACACTATCATATACTTTAAAAATACAAACCAGCTGGCTCGAATCAACACCTAAACCGCCTTTAAAAGTATAAACATGGGCTTTTATTACATTACTATCCTTTGTTCCATCTCCATACGCAATGGAATAATTATCAATATTGGTACTAAAATTAGAAAAGCGAATGAGTTCACTCCCGCAAATATGATGGGAACTTAATTTTAAATTTGCCTTTGGTACAGGTAAGACAGTAATATAATTACTTTTAGAAACTGTTTCAGCACAACCTCCGGCGTTCTTTACAGTTAAAGTTACTTTATATGTTCCAGGAGTCGTATAAATAAAGCTAGGCGACTTAGTAGAATCATCAATAATTCCATCACTATTAAAATCCCAATAATATTTTCGAGCACTCAAAGAAAGATTCGTAAAACTAGCATTAAATGGAGCACATCCGGCAGTAATAGTTGCCTTGAAATCCGGAACTGCCGCACGATACAATTTAACAGAATCTTTATAAAACGCTTTACAATTACTGGCATCTAATGCCACCATAGTTGGAAAGAAAAATTGTGAATCTAAAGTATTACTTGATAATTTATAAAAATGATTATGAATTTGAACAGTATCTTGAGCAGAACCGTCATCATAATTCATTACAAATTTTTTAATGTTTTGAGAGGTGTCTTTAAATTTAACAAATATACTGTCACAAGCCACATGTGCGCTTAATTGAAACCCGGGTGCCGGACCAATAATATGCAAGAAACTCTTCTGGTTAATCACCAACTTACATCCAATGGTATCCATTCCTATCAAGGTAATATTATATCCTTTAGGATTATTTTTAAAATATAAGTGTCCCACTGAAGGAGGATCAGATCTGGTATTTAAAAAACTATCACCGTCGCCAAAATACCATGTAAATGTTTTCACATCTGTTGAAGTATTTAAAAACTTTACGGCTGCAGGTGCACAATAGGCGGTATCCCCGGAAGTAACTTTAAAAGACAAATGACCAACTGCCAATTGTTGAATAAAGGTATCTGCCGTATCGGTACATATACCATTTGAATAAGTTTTAGAAACTACCAATCTTATGGTATAAGAGGTGTCTTTAGTATAAATAATACTTGGACTTTGGTCTGTATCCGAAGGCGTAAAACTTGCGCCTGAAGCCGGTACAACTGTCCATTTATAATGTGTAGGATTATTGGTTGAAGCATTAAAAATTTTGGTAGGTGTACCCATACAACCATTAGCAGAAACCGTAAGTTTAGCCTTAACACCCGGACATAAACTAGTGGTTACATCTTTAGAACAATGTTGGGAGTCCAACATGGTAGCAATAATATTAAAACATCCACCTGAGGACAGGGCTACATCAGCTCCAGTATCTGACTGATTACTGAAGGTAGTTCCTGCAGTTGGTTTAGATGACCAAGTAAGCTTTGGAATATTGGTAATTGTATCCGGATACCGTTCAACAATTTTAAAGCTGAAATGAACTTTTAAAGGTGGGCAACCTAAAAATACACCTCTGGGTATTAATTTGCCAACAAATCCATTAACAGTTAAATAAGCGAATTTTCTAATGGTATCTGCACACCCGGAATTAGTTGATACTGTTAATATAACATTATATCTGGCAGGATGTGTTGCAGTGAAAGTCAAGTTCTTTGTCGTACTGGTAACGGTAAGTGCCGGACTATCTACATCCTCAATAGTCCATCCATAGGTATAAGGATTCTTCTTATCATCAGGAGGAGTAGTTAAATTACTTAATTTAATACTTTTTCCTAGGCAAACTGTAGGACTATCAGCTATAAAATCTGCTTTAGGTTTTCTTATAACGATATATGCATCCCTACGTGCAGTATCAACGCAACCTGAGGTGGTTGTAATTGTAAGCTTTACATCAAAAACACCAGCCTTAGGTAAAAAAGCACTTAATTTTGGTGTGTTTGAAGATCCTATAGAAGTAAAACTTATCAGTTTTCCTAAAGTATCATAAAATTCCCATTTGTAACTTGGCGTGCCGCCACCGGAGGAAAAAGAATTCCATTGTAAATTTACAGTATCATTGATCGTACATAATAATCGTTTGGGAGAACTAAAATCAGCTTTAGTTCCTATTACTTTTAAACATGAAGGACTTTTTATGGTATTTGTACAACCATTACCTGAATATATCCATGTTAAAGTTAGGGATTGATTTCCAGGTTGTGTAAACCAAGCTGTATCATTGGTATTATTAACAGTGCCATTATTCAATAGCCAAGTAAAATAACTTTTATTAGCACCTTTTGCAGTATTAGTTATGTGAAAAGGACTATTAATACAAGCAGAATCCGGATTTACTTTTATTGAAGGTTCTACAAAATCCTTATAGGTAGTTTTATATACACAGCCATCAGAAGTGGTGATTGAAAGAGTTGCATCATTTTTACTGGTTGCAGAAGAATAAAAAATACTCGGAGGAGAACTGGTCGTATCCGAACTTGGGCTACCTCCTGGAAAACTCCAATTGTAATGAGAAATTGTACGTCCTGAAAGGCTGACAGATGGCTTATAACTCGCTTTAAAATTGCTGGTATTTTGAATAATATCTGCGCAAAAATATACCGATGCCGGATCAGATACAGTTACAAACTTATTGTCAGAGAAAATACTTACACAACCATAACTATTGGTAACGCGCAAAGCCACACTCTTAAAACCTATAGAGGTAAAAGAATCCTTTATAGAAGCAGTGGTATCTAAATAAGAAACACCGTCAATTACCCAATCTCTTTTAACAGAATTTGGCGTACTATCAGTAAATGTAATTACCCTTTGTCCGTTACATAAATATTTACTTGGCGAGCAAGTAACTGTAGGAATAGGTGCAGGAAGTATTTCAAACATATCCTTTTTGGTCACGGTACAGGTACTTCCTCCACTTAAGGTAACAGTAAGTGTTACTGTATATTTGGCGGCTGTAGTAAATATTTTATAAATGGTATCACGTCCGGAAACTGAACCTGAACCGAAATCCCATGAAAAACTACTTCCAGAGGGAAATCCGGAGGCAGTAAACTTAACTTGAGCAGGAGGACATGCTTTACTAACCTTTAAATCGGATTTAAAATCAATTCCGGCACATTGAGCATTCACATGGTGATGACTCAATATGCTAAAAATTAGTATGATAAATGAGTACTTAATTGTACGCATAGTACAGTTGCAATTAGGTTTATATTTTGGCGACGTAAATTTACTGATTTCCCTTGAATTAAACAAAAAAATAATGAAAAATTAATCCAATTACGGTGTTAAAGCAGAAATTTCTCCTTCCCTAAATTGATTTTCCATAATTTTAGTGTAGCTTTGTTGTTTAGAATAATTCTAAATTATAAGGTAATGAAAATCGTTTCATTAAGCGAGCTCAGAGTTGGCGAAAGCGCTATAATTGAAGAAATTACAGACCAATGGTCAAGTATTAAACTCATTGAAATGGGTTGTTTACCCGGCGAAAAAGTAACTGTAAAATTAGCAGCACCTTTTCATGATCCCATCGCCATTGAAGTTTGCGGAAACCTTATTTCGCTTCGTAAGGATGAGGCGCACAGTATTCTAGTCAAAATATTGCCTTAAATTCGCAACTCCAAAAAATTGAATGAGCGAGAAGCTAAAAATAACCCTCATTGGTAACCCCAATACCGGAAAATCATCCCTTTTTAATGCTTTAACCGGTTTAAACCAACGAATTGCAAATTTTCCGGGCATTACCGTTGAAAAAACAACAGGTTATTTTCAATTACCGAATGGTCAAGGTGTTCATCTTACAGATATGCCCGGGACCTATAGTCTTTATCCTAAATCAAAAGATGAAGCGGTACCCTTCGAGGTACTGACAAACCCTCATCACACCCTCTACCCTCACTTAGTAATATTTGTGGCAGATTCTGCCAACTTAAAAAGAAATTTAGTTTTACTGACACAAATAATTGACTTACGTTTACCTGTTATTTTAGTGCTCAATATGATGGATCAATCCATGGCTCAAGGATATGAAATCAATATTGAGGAATTAAAATCATATTTGGGAATACCAATTATTCCTATGAATGCAAGGAAAAAAGAAGGGGTCATTGAATTGATAAAAACTATTGAAAAAGGAGTGGATGTATCCCCATGTACCTTTATAAATACAGAAAAGCCGGCACCCATTCCTTTGGATACTCTAAAAGAACAATTACATTTATGTAATTCTTATCAAGCACTATTAAGCCTGCAACAATCCATCGTTCATATTGACGAAAAGCATCAATATTTTCGACCGGCATTGGATGATATGAAGGCCAATTATAATTTTGATCCGGGGGTTTGGCAAAGAGAAGATTTATTATTTCGTTATAAACGCGTATTTGAAATTCTGAAACAATTTGTTCATCAAAAGTATGAACCGGCATTTAAAAGAAGACAAGAAAAATTAGATAAAATTCTTACACATAAAATTGGTGGTTATTTAATTTTCTTTGCAATCCTTTTTTTAATTTTTCAAGCAGTTTTTTCATGGGCGGAATACCCCATGCATTTAATAGAAACCAGTGTAAGTGCTACTCAACATTGGCTGCATCATCATTTACCAAAAGGAATTTTAAACGAATTATTTACTGATGGAGTTTTATCCGGATTAGGCGGGGTATTGGTATTTATACCTCAAATTGCTTTTTTATTTTTCTTTATTGGTTTGATGGAAGACACCGGCTACTTGGCAAGAGTAGCATTTATGATGGATAAATTGATGAGAGGTTTTGGCTTGAACGGGAAATCCGTAATTCCACTTATCAGCGGAACGGCATGTGCAGTTCCAGCAATTTTAGCTACCAGAAATATTGAACATAAGAAATCAAGGTTAATCACTATTTTGGTAACCCCTTTAATGAGTTGTTCAGCCAGATTACCTGTATATATTTTATTAATTGGCCTGGTAATTCCAGATTCAAATATTTTGGGAATTTTAAGTTTACGAGGCTTAGTTTTAATGGGCATGTATTTACTTGGATTCCTTAGCGCTATTGGATCAGCTTGGGTGTTCAAATTATTTATGAATATTAAAGAAAAACAATATTTTATTCTTGAATTACCGGTATATAGAACTCCCAACTGGAATAATGTTTGGATTACTGTGTTCAAAAAAGTTAAAACATTTGTTTTTCAAGCAGGAAAAATTATAGTTGCCATTGCCATACTCCTATGGTTCCTCGCCTCCTTCGGGCCTCCGAAAAAATTTGAAAAAATTAATGCTCATTTTGATTCTTTAAGAGTATCAAAAACTATGAATGAATCACAATTAGACGCTGCATTCCGTAGTGAAAAATTGCAAAATTCTTATGCCGGTGTTTTAGGGAAAACTATTCAACCTGTCATTAAACCATTAGGTTATGATTGGAAAATAGGCATCGCCATTATAACCTCATTTGCCGCGCGCGAAGTATTTGTAGGAACGATGGCCACCCTCTATGGAATTGAAGGGGAAGAGCCGGATATAAGCAAACTGAAGGATTCCATGCGAAATGCTCATTATGAAAATTCAAATGTAAAAGTTTATACTACTGCTACTGTTATTTCCTTACTTATTTTTTATGCCTTTGCATTACAATGTATGAGCACAATTGCGGTTACGTACCGCGAAACTGCTTCTTGGAAATGGGCACTACTTCAATTTACGTTTATGGGCACATTAGCCTATTTAGCAAGTTTTATCGTTTTTCATATTTTAAAATAAAATCAGCTTTTAGTTTAGGCAAAGTTCTAAATTGAATTTTCAATTTTATTTCGTAGGTTCGCTCTATATTTACAAAAAGATTTATTTATGAACCAAGAAATACGAAATCTTGAACCTAAAAAAGTATGGAATTATTTTGCAGATTTAAATGCTGTACCTAGGCCCTCCAAAAAGGAAGAAAGAGTCATTGCCTTTATTAAAAGTTTTGGCGAATCTTTAGGATTAGAAACAACTGTAGATGCTGTCGGTAATGTTTTAATTAAAAAGCCTGCAACTACGGGTATGGAAAATCGCCAAACCATTTTACTTCAAAGTCATCTGGATATGGTCCATCAAAAAAACAATGATACTCAATTTGATTTTAATACCCAAGGGATAGAAATGTATGTGGATGGTGATTGGGTAAGGGCAAAGGGAACCACGCTTGGTGCTGATAATGGTATCGGAGTGGCCAGTATCATGACTATTCTAGCATCTAATAATATAGTTCATCCTGCCATTGAAGCATTATTTACTATAGATGAAGAAACCGGCATGACAGGAGCTTTAGGTTTAAAGCCCGGAATTCTAAAGGCAACGATTATGTTGAATTTAGATACCGAAGATGATAAAGAATTGACAATTGGCTGCGCAGGAGGTATTGATGTGACCGGTACCGGAACTTACATAGAAGATAAAGTTTCAGGCCTTACAAACTTCCAATTAAATGTTAAAGGATTAACCGGCGGACATTCAGGAATGGAAATTCATTTAGGCAGAGGTAATGCCAATAAATTAATGAATCGACTTTTGAAACAGTCTGAAAAATTTGGGTTAAGAATAAGTACTATTGATGGTGGTAGTTTAAGAAATGCTATACCCCGCGAATCCATTGCTGAGATTGGAATTAATACCAATGAGCTGAATAATTTCAAGAATTTTATTGCATCAGAAAGTGCATTAATAAAATTGGAATACGCTAGTACGGATCCAAATTTAAATATTATTTTAACTGAGTCAGCAACTATAGGAAATTACCTAAACTTGGATTTTCAAACTAAATTATTGCGTTGTATTTATGCTTGTCCTTATGGAATTTTCAGAATGAGTCCGGAGGTAGAAGGATTGGTGCAAACTTCAAATAACTTATCTAGAATACTCGTAAAAGATGGTAATTATTCTATCCAATGCCTAACCAGAAGTTCAGTAGATAGCGAAAAAATGGATTTGACAAGAATGATTGAAAGTGCCTTTGAACTCTTAGGAGCGAGTACTACGTTTGCAGGGAATTACAGTGGTTGGACACCCCATCCTGAATCAGGAATTGTAAAGTTGATGCGTAATTTATACAAAGAACTATATTCTGAAGAACCTCATGTTTATGCTTGTCATGCTGGATTGGAATGTGGAATCATAGGGGCCAATTATCCGAACATGGAAATGATATCCTTTGGTCCAACCATACTTGGTCCACATTCACCGGATGAGCGAACAAAAATTAGTTCAGTTCAGAAATATTGGGGCTTTTTATTGGAAACTTTAAAAAATATACCGGCATAATTTTAATTTAGGTAATGAGTTATAAAGCTTTATTATATAATTAATTTGTATATTCGTACCACAAACAACTAAAAATAATATTTTATGCATGCATTGAATTTAATGTGGATGGCTGTTTCATTTGAAATAGTTGCCGTTGTAGCAGTTTTATTTTTCTTAGGTAAAGCTGCAAAAGATGGCTATGCCTCTTGGATGAAATGGCTAGGTTATCTTCTTCTCATTGGTGGCATATGTGCACTTCTTTGCTCCTTTGCAAATGGATGTCGCAATATGATGCATCCTAAAGAAGAATGCCACGCTATGATGGGGCATGGATCTTGCCCGATGATGGGTGGTTCTGATGGAGACATGAAAGAATGCCATGAAGGCATGATGAAAGGCGGTAAAGAGTGCTGTAAAGGGAAAAAAGGCAAATGTGAAGACGATGATGACGATGATGATCATCATGATAGCACAAAAGCAAAAAAATAAATTTCCTTTTATTTTTGAAATAAAGCCTGAACCAAAATTCAGGCTTTTGTTTTTTTAAGAACGTTTTCTATAGTTAAAAATAGCCCAAATATTAATGACCAGAGCAAATAAGATCATAATAAAAATATGACTTCTTATATTATATAAGCTACTTCCTTTCAGAACAACCATACGCATAACACTGATAAAATAACTCACCGGGTTTAATGAAGCAATCATCTGAGCCCATTTTGGCATGCTTTCAATCGGGGTAAATAGACCACTTAATAAATTAAATAGCATAATGAAGAAAAATGAAATTGACATGGCTTGCTGTTGTGTTTCCGAATAAGTAGATATTAATAAACCTAATCCTAAAACTGCAACTAAATAAATTGCTAAAAACAAGTACAAAACTGCAATATTACCGGCAGGAATGATTCCATATACCAGCCACGCTATTAATAAACCAATACTGAACATTACCATACACAAAACCCAAAAAGGAATTAACTTACCTAATATAAATTCAATCTTTCTGACCGGTGTAACATTTATTTGTTCTATGGTACCAATTTCTTTTTCTTTCACAATATTTAAAGCGCACATCATACTACCAATCATAGTAACGAGCATTACTAAAATGCCTGGAACCATAAATGTCTTATAATTCATTAACGGATTATACCAATTGGATGAAGTTATTTCAATTTGAGGCAATGGCTTTATACGATCCACTGCTACCCATTTTAAGCGCAACTCATTATTATAATCCTGTAAAATTTGAATTAAATAACCACTGCCCACTACAGCCTTGGTTCCATTAATTGCATTTACCGCTAATAATACCTTTTGGCTCCCTTCTTTGATCAAATTTCGTTCAAAACCAACTGGAATTTCTATAATAATATCCGCTTTATCCCGCTCCACCAATGCATAAGCTTGCTTATATGAAGAATTAAACGCTTCTATTTTGAAATAACCAGACGAACGTATTTTCTCAATCATTTTACTCGAATAAGTAGAATGATCATGGTCCACTACAGATAGGTAAATATTTTTTATTTCATAATTTGCTGCCCATGGTAATATTAATAACTGTAATAAAGGTGCAATAAGTATTGTTCTTAATAATGACTTATCACGGAATATTTGTCTGAACTCCTTGATCAAAAGAAATTTTAGTCTCCTCATACCAATCGTATTTTAAAACGTTTGAGACTAATAATTAATATAAACAAAGTCATAACTCCTAAAATCAAAGTTTCTCTCCAGATTGCAACAAAAGTTGAACCCTTAATCATTATAGATCTTACAATAATATAATACCATTTAGAAGGAATAATATTTGAAATAATTTGTAATGGAAGGGGCATATTTTCAATGGGAAACATAAATCCACTCAATAACAAAGTAGGTAACATTGTTAACCCGAGGGAAATAAACATTGCAGATTGCTGCGATTTTGCATTTATAGATATAAACAAGCCAAGTGCCAACGAAGTGATGATAAATAAAAAGCTTTCCGAATACAATAAAAGAATACTACCTTTTACGGGCAAATCCAAGAATAACCAACTTAACAATAATATTGAAGTTACATTTACAAGAGAAATTAAAATATACGGCACAAACTTGGATAAAATTACCATCAATGGTTGGAATGGTGATACCAATAAAATTTCCATAGTACCCATCTCCTTTTCTCTGACAATTGAAATAGAAGTCATCATAACACAAATTAAAAGCATAATCATGGCCATCATACCGGGTACAAAGGTATGTTCACCTTTTAATTGTGGATTATATAGCATTCTTACCTCCGGTACTATAGTCATCGTTACTAAATTTTCCTTCATGAGTTCATTTTGATATTCCATAATAATTGAACTCATGTAATTGGTCAGTGTCGTAGCAGTATTAATGTCTGAAGCATCAGCTATTAATTGTATTTGGTTAGAGTTGGTATGCAGTAAATTATAATTAAAGTTTTCCGGGAAAATTAAAGCCATTTTAATTTTCCCTTCTTTGAAGGCTGCTTCCATTTCCCGATGCGATATTAAAGTCTTATCAACCTCGAAATATTTACTCGCCTCAATACGTTCAATAATTTGAGCACTTGCCCTATCCTTAGCATAATCAATTATTACAATCTTAGCATTTTTAATCTCATTGGTCAGCGCAAAGCCAAATAAAATAATTTGCGCAATAGGTAAGCCAAACAACATTAACAATGTTTTCTGATCACGGAATACATGATAAAATTCTTTGCGTATAAATGTAAATAATTGTTTCATTTTAATTTTTCAATCAGCACTCCGTTTGGCCTCTCTTGCTAAAGCATAAAATACTTCATTCATACTCTTTGCATTAAATTGCTGTTTTAAATGATCCGGCGTATCCAAAGCGCGAATAAACCCATCTACCATAATAGAAATTCTATTGCAATATTCTGCCTCATCCATATAATGCGTGGTAACAAAAATTGTGACACCCTTATCAGCCGCATCATAAATTAAGTCCCAAAATTGACGTCTTGTCACAGGATCCACCCCGCCTGTCGGCTCATCAAGAAAGACGATTTTAGGCTTATGAATGACGGCCACCGAAAATGACAATTTCTGTTTCCAACCCAAAGGTAATTCTCTAACTAACTTTTTAGATTCCTTTTCCAAATCTAGTTGTTGCAATAGCGCCATCCCCTTATCTGCGATTTCTTGATCGCTCAAGCCATAAATTCCTGCATAAAATTTAATATTTTCCATCACTGTCAAATCTTCATACAAAGAAAATTTCTGACTCATATATCCAATATTAAGTTTAATTTTTTCTACTTCCGTGTATACATCAAACCCTGCTACGCTAGCCTTTCCGGAACTAGGAGTAGATAAACCGCAAAGCATACGCATAGCTGTAGTTTTACCTGCACCATTGGCACCTAAAAAGCCAAATATTTCTCCCGGCATCACTGTAAAGGTAAGTTCGTTCGCAGCAATAAAATCTCCGAAACGCTTAGTCAATTTATCTGTTATAATTACTGCGTCACTCATCCTAATAATTTGATAAAACAATCTTCAATACCTGGTAAAATTTCCTTAACCTCTGTATCCATATATCCGTGATTTTTTAAGTACATTTTAATATTGGAAACATTATCGTCAGCATTTGATTTTAATCTCAAATGCAATGCATCACCAAAAGCAAAACAACTTACGGTCTGTTCATACTTTCTTAAATCCAACATTATTTTGTAGAGGTTCCCTTTAGAAATTCCGTATAGCTTTTCATTAAAATTACTAATAACGGCTTGAGGTTTTTCAATAGATAAAATCTTTCCGGATTGCATCAAGGCAATTTTATCACACAATCCCGCCTCATCCATATATGGTGTAGATACCAGAATAGTTATGCCTTGTTTTTTTAATCGCCCCAACATCTCCCAAAACTCCTGACGTGATACTGCATCTACTCCCGTGGTAGGTTCATCCAAAAATAAAACAGTAGGCTTATGTATCAAAGCACAGCACAATGCTAACTTTTGTTTCATTCCTCCGGATAATTTACCTGCCCTCCTATTTTTATATGGTTCTATTTGGATATAAATATCTTTAATTAAGTCATAATTTTCTTTTATACTAGTACCAAATAGCGTAGCAAAAAAATTCAAATTCTCCTCTACAGTCAGGTCCTGATACAATGAAAATTTTCCCGGCATATATCCTACTATATTTCGAATAGTTTTATATTCCTTTACTATATCATATCCATTAACTTTTGCTGTTCCCTCATCTGGTAATAACAAGGTAGTAAGCATTCTAAAAATACTGGTTTTACCGGCGCCGTCAGGACCTATCAATCCGTAAAGTTCACCCTCCTTCACATCAAAGCTTAAATGATCCACGGCAGTAATGCTGCCATCATTATAAGTCTTTGTCAAATTATTTAATTCAATTGCATTCATCGCTTAAAGTTTAACTTCAGCATACATACCAATTTTTAAACTTCCGTCGTTAATAGTTTTAATTTTGATGGCATAAACCAAATTAGCACGCTCGTCTTTGGTTTGAATTGTTTTAGGAGTAAACTCGGCTTTATCACTTATCCAAGTTATCCATCCTTCATATTCCTTATATTTTCCACCTATATCATCTACCAACACTTTTACTTTTTGATTTAATTTAATTTTACTAAATTGGTCAGAGGTAATATATGCCCGCAATAATAAACTGGAAATATCAGCTATTTTATATAATGCTTTACCGGGAACTGCCATTTCATTTTGCTCTACATATTTTGTCAGCACGGTACCTTTAATTGGATTAATTAATTTACATTTTGCCAACTGATCATTTATTTGTTCAATTTGTACTTTTAAAGGAGTGGTTTGTTCGCTTAGCCCAATGGTATTTGTACCCAAAGTAGATTGCAAAGCTTCTATTTGTTTCTTTGTAACTTCCACTTGTGTATTAGCATCATCAAGTTGTTTTTTTGTTGCTGCATCAGCTTTATATAAATTTGTAATACGATTTTGCTCCCTAATAGCTGCCTTCAATTGCTCTTTAAGAGCTGCTGTTTGTGAATTTATATTCGGTTCTTGTACCACCAAAGCTTTTATTTGTGTTAACAGTTGCTTTTTCTTTAAATATAATTGAATGCTATCAATATATCCTATATTGGTGTCTGCTTTTAACGTTTGACCCTCTTCAATAGCAAATTGCTTTAAAGTCCCGGTAGCCTCTGCAGAAATAATGGTTTCATCCGCTTCAAAAGTACCTGATGCATCCGAAATATTTTTAGAATTATTGCATGCTTGCAGTCCAAATAATACTAAAATAAATATAAAATTTTTATGCATATTGTTGATATTTAATTTCCTGTAGTGTTTTGATAGTTATACTGCGTAATTAATAATTGTATTTCATGAAGTACTTTCGACTGACGTGCTTGATCCTCTGCATTTATTTCAATCAAATAATCATTTGCAGTAATAATACCATTTGATAATTGATTTGCACTCGTATTTTTAATCGATTCGCGTAAAGAGATTATTTCATCATCACTTTTTAATAATGATTCAAACTTATTAATATCTTCATTTTGCTGTTGCATGCTTAGGTGCGTATTAAATAAAAATGTTTCTTGCTGTGCATCTAAGATTTTACTTTCTAAGGCCAAAATTTGCTTTTCCTTTTTCATGGTATAAAGTCCTGAAAGAGCCCAATTGAGTCTAATGCCGGTAACATAATAATTTGCCCAAGTAATCGTATAAGGGTTTAATGGATTTGGCTTGCCGTATCCATCCTGAAAAAATACACCGAAACGTGGTAAGTTTTTTACATTTATTAATTCCATTTGTATTTTGTAAGTTTCCATTTGTAATGAAAAAACTTTCAATTCCGGACGATTTATATCACGTGAAGGAAGTATATTCTTTGGCAAATCCAGTTGTATGTCATCATCCAACTTTTGATTTATAAACAATCCTAACATACTTAAATATGCTGTCTTTGCACTTTTCAATTCAATGGAATGCTGTTCTGCTTTTAATTTTTCCGCCAATAATTTATTTAAACTGCTTTTTAATTCAGATCCATTCTCTATTGCAACTTTTACTTTATCCATTCCTGTTTGAATATCTTTTATCAATAAGCTATTTTGTAAATCTTGTTGCTCGGCTAATAATGCACCAAAATATAATTGATTAACTCTGTCTTTAAGTTTATAGAGTTCGGTTTCTAAATTACCATCCCTTATTGCATTAAGGTCCTCCTGATACTTCTTTTGATCTCTGACAGTAAGCATATCCGTAATGGGCTGGTAAATTTCTCCATAAATTTTATATTGATCCTTATCCGCCACCGGTATAAGAGTTTTGAGAGGAAAATTTGGAATTTTAATATCCGGCAAATGCGGTACTTCCGACTGATAAGTGGCCTGACCACTGATATTAAGTTGTGGCAAATAGCCCTTATTTATGTTTTCAATCGTATAAGAATTTGCTTTTGCAATTAAATCCTTTTGCTTGATTAAAGGATAATTTTGACGAGCCATAGTATAACATAATTCTATACTGATATGTTTTGGAGATTGAGCAAATATATAATTTTGAATGCTCAGTCCCATTAAGACCAGCAATAATTTAAAGGAATAGTTCTTATTCATTTTGTTTATTGAAAGTGTTTTGACTTCATTCATAAATTTAAATAACATCTGCAATTAATATTGATTTCATCCAGGCAGGAATCATGTTTTTTCTTTCCAGCATCAATTCAATATAAGCATCATTCGAAAAGCCACTAATATTTTTAAGCATTGGGGCTCCAACAAATGGAAATACGGTTAATCCTAAAATATTCGCAATAAAATGAATGGGGTGAACATCTTTAATTTTACCACTTAATACAGCGCCATTGTATTGTTTGATAAGATAAGATTGGGATAAAACTTCATTGACTTTCAGTTTTTGGATAAATTTATCGGGATGTCGGCTCAATTCAGATAAAACAAATAGGGGTAAATCAGGTTGTTTAATTAATAAGTCAATATAGTTATTAGTGATAGCATAGATTTTATCCTCCAAGGAACTATTCTTATCATTGATAACTACTCCAATGGACTGAATAAAATTGATCATATTTTCAGCCATAATAATATCGAATAATTTTTCCTTGCTACGAAAATAATAATTGAGCAAAGCCAAATTTATACCCGCTTCCTTGGCAATATCACGAGTTTTAGTAGCAACAAAGCCATGTTGGGTAAAAAGCTTCCTTGCTGCTGAAATTATTTTTTCTTCAGTATTGAGGTCCTTTTTTACCACTTTTGCCGGTTTTGTAATTTTCTTAATCATAAAATTTCGGTTCAAATGTACAACACAATTTTAATTTTTAATCATTTGTTTAATTTTTTTGTTTTGTTATTATGTTTTAAACATTTGATAATCTATAATTATTTGATATTATATTACTTAAAGATTATAATTTGTTCAATTTTAAACGCATAAATGGCAATTATTTGACTTCTTTATGATTATAAAGATGAACCTGAAAGATGGAAATTGAATGTAAATCCTCCCAAATTAAATAACTTGTTTAAACAATTATTGTTGCCTAAGTGAATATGAAGTAACTTCTATATTTTAATTCCAAAAAAGGAGCCTAAGTAG
>CAIKRV010000055.1 GCA_903829945.1 uncultured bacterium
ATATCTTTAAAATATCAATGTAGCTACATACAAAATGCGTATTAATTTTAAAGCCTAATGTTTAAAATTAATTGATTTCCAATTTTAAAAAGAATAATTAAAATTGGAAGTAAATAAAAGGTAAAACTCCTTGGGGCTCTATGAGAAATATTAATTGGATAACAATAATTAGAATTATAGTCTTGAGAAGGAAATGCATTTTGCCGGTTTGAAATTTAATTTGAAGTTTAAATTTTTCTGGAATAAATTGAATGCAATATCCGGCAATCAATAACACTACTAAAAGGGTTCGGGTTTGAATAAAAGGCAAAATATAATTTAAGTCCATTTGTGTAAATATACTTTTAATACTTACTATAGCATCATTAAAAGTACCTGCTCTAAAAAATATCCATAAAAATGCAACAAAATGGAAGGTTAAAGTCCATGAAAATAAATTCCAAAGAGTACCGCTTAAGAATTTTGAATTTTCCGGTTTTACATATTTCATCCAAAGTTTATGGATGGCTAAGCCTAATCCATGTACACCACCCCATAAAACAAACTTCCAGCTTGGACCATGCCATAATCCACCAATAAGCATGGTTAACATTAAAAATAGGTATTGATTGAATGCTCCTTTTCTATTGCCACCCAAAGGAATGTATATATAATCTCGCAACCAAGAGGATAAAGAAATATGCCAACGACGCCAAAACTCAGTAATGCTACGCGAAATATATGGGGTATTAAAATTATCACCTAATTGGAAGCCCATCCATTTTGCCAATCCTATCGCCATATCGGAATACCCCGAGAAATCGCAATAAATTTGCAGCGCATAAACATACATGGCCATTAAATTTTCAAAGCCAGTATATCCTGTAGGATTTCCGTACACTAAATCGGCGTATTGACTAATATAATTTGCGAAAATGGCTTTTTTAATTAAACCTTTTACGATCAGATAAAAACCTTCGCCGACGTCCTGCCTGTCAATGGTAAGAGTTTCTCTTATTTGTGGTAAAAAATCACGGGCACGAACAATAGGACCTGCCACCAAATGCGGGAAAAATGACATGTAAAAGGCATAATCCATGAGGCTTTTGGTAGGTGCTAATTTGCCTTTATAAACATCAATTATATAACTTAAGGTCTGGAAGGTATAAAAGGAAATACCTATTGGTAAAAAAATATTTTTTAAAGCGAATTTTGTTCCTGATAAATCGTTTATATTCTGAATAAAGAAATCAGTATATTTAAAGTAACACAATAAACCAACATTTGCGCTGACTGATAATACCAGCCAAAATGTTTTTAGGTTTTTCGTTTTGGCATCGTGTATGAGAAACGCTATAAAATAATCTATTAAAATGGAAAGCAATAATATAAGAAGATACCAACCACTGGCCTTATAGTAAAAGAAAAAACTGAACACTAAAACGTATAAAGTGCGAACCCATTTTTTTTGATATATGAAAGCATATATTGCAATGAATACGGTAAACAATACTAAAAATTGGCCGCTATTAAATAACATAGGGCTTGCTTCTTTGTATTGAAAAAGCTTAATAATATTTTCAGGATTGAGGTTCAATTATGGCGGGGTTTTTAGTAATTACTTTCGGTTTTTTGTTCAAATTTTTGCGTTTTGATTTATAACTAGGCTTGGTTGGCAAGGCTTTTTTTAAGGTATCATTCGGGTCTTTTGGTAAAATCATATTGCCCGAGCTATCATATATGGGTCTTTTGAGCTTGATGGGATAGCGACTTTGAGTCATGATCCATTCAGAAATACTATCGGCCCATTTATAACATTGGTCGGCTTTAGGATGTACCCCGTCGCGTTTTCTTAGAAAGTGCATATACTTTGAAACAAAGAATCTGTCTGTTCCAATATTGCGTGCTATCAAATCATTAATCCCATTATCTTTTTTGGGATTGGGAGGTCCTACCCAAATGAATTTTGTATTGCCTAATTGGGCTAAAATATTTTTTACATAAGGCTCTCTTTCTTCAATATTCCTAATAAATAATTCATTGGAGCCAATGGAAACAATAACGTATGTAGGCTTTACTAAATCAATTATTTTCTTTAAGGTATCATTGGCACCCCAATCCAATAAACGTGAGCCGTACCATATTTTTGGAATAATGGTATGGCCATTAAATTTTCCATATTTCTTGAAGGGAAACATTAGGCCTTCAATCATACTTTCGCCCACCATTAAAATTTTTTGAGGAGTTGAATCCATGAGGTGTTCCGGCGGAGCAACTTGTATGCTTGTGTTTTTACCGGTATCAGAAGGAGGAATCTTTTGCTTAACTAAATTTTTATCTTTAACCTGAAGGATATTTGTTGTAGTATCAGTTAGAAATTCTTTTATTGGGGCTGTTTTAATATAGGGAGCTATAACTGAATCCTTCGGAAAATAAAAGGCATATGCAGCTAAGGATATTATGGTAATTAATAACATTACAGCAATTTCCAATATTGGATTTTTTAAATTCATTGCTTGTAATTCCGCCTATTATTTATTAGCATTTAAATGTTGGGCAAACATCCATTTTGGAATTTTAAGATCGCCATAGGCACTATCCCAACAATGATGACCCATGCCGGCATATTCCGTATAAATAGGATGACCACCCGCAGCTCTAATGGCTGCGATTATATTTCTACTACGTATGGTTTTAACCAGTTTATCATTTCCTCCATGAAAGTCCCAAATGGGTATATTTTTTAAAAGTTCCGCCTTGGTTTCATCGGCACCGCCACAAACCGGGGCAGCTGCGGCAAATTTATTCGGGAACCTTTGCAATAAATCCCAAACACCAAAGCCACCCATGGAAATGCCGGTTAAATAAATACGAGTGGTATCAATAGGATATTCACGTATTGTTTTATTGAGTAATGCTACTACTAATCTAAGAGGAAAGGAAAGCGTATCCGGCATCAAGTGTTTATCTAGATGCCAATCGGTATCTACCCATTTCAAATCAGAAGGGCACTGTGGAACCAACATATAGCAAGGGAATTGTTCACGCACCTCTGGTTTTACAAAAAGTTGTACACCATTTCTTAATTGGATGCTATCATCATTGCCACGTTCGCCGGCACCATGTAAAAATAGAACTAAAGGATATTTTCTTCCTTTTTCCATTTTAAGCGGTTGTAAAAAACGATAAGGCAATTTTCCTCCTTTGGGATCCACAAAAATTCTCTTCTCAAAATATTGAGAAATTGGAGTGCTGCAGAAAATAAATCCCGCCAATGGCAGCACCAGAAGAAGGGTAATGATGAAATGTTTCTTCATCAAATATTAATTAGCTTTTTTCCTCCCAGATTGAAGTTAAATGAATGATAGTATCTACTGCTTTTTGCATATCTTGTACGCTTACCCATTCTTGTTTACTATGGAAGGCATGTTCGCCTGCAAAAATATTCGGACAGGGTAGCCCCATAAATGAAAGGCGCGAACCATCCGTTCCACCTCTAATGCTGGAAAGTACCGGTTCCATGCCCGCCCTTTTGATTGCTTCCACAGCATACTCGGTTACTTGAGGAAATTGGTCCAATATATCTTTCATATTTCGGTATTGTTCCTGAACCTTCATAGTAAAGCTACATTTGCTGTATTTTGATATTACTTTGGTAGCAATGCTTTCCAATTCATTTTCCAAAGCTTTAAGGGTAGGTATATCAAAAGCGCGAATGATAAAACTGATGCTTACTTGTTTCAAGCCACCTTGAATAGCAGTAGGATGTATAAAAGGTTCTTTGTTTTCAGTCGTTTCAGGGGTTTTGTCCTTTGGTAAATTTGCAATAATTTCAGCTGCTATTTTAATAGCATGTTGCATTTTATTTTTTGCAAATCCCGGGTGTGTTGGAAAACCTTGAATGGTAATAGTAGCAGCATCTGCAGAGAAGGTTTCGTTTTCAATATGAGCAATAGTTTCGCCATCCATGGTATAAGCAAAATCCGCCGCAAGCTTTTTCATGTTCAACTTATCAACTCCTCTGCCAATTTCTTCATCCGGCGTGAATAAAACTCTTATTTTCCCATGTTTCACTTCGGGATGGTTTTTTAAATAATGAACCGCGTCCATTATTTCAGCAACGCCTGCTTTATTATCAGCCCCCAAAAGGGTGGTACCGTCTGTGGTAATAATATCATTTCCAATTTGAGCTTCCAAGGCTTCATGTTCTGAAAAACGAATTACCTGGCTAGTATCATTAGGCAAAATAATATCTCCACCTGGATAATTTTTATGCATAATTGGATTCACATTTGCCCCTGAACAATCCGGGGAAGTATCCATATGCGAGCAAAAGCAAATTACAGGTACATTTTTAGCAGAATTTGAAGGCAAGGTGGCAAAAACGTATCCATGTTCATCCATTTCAACATCTTCTAAACCAATAACATGCAATTCTTCAACCAATACTTTTCCTAAGTTTTTTTGCTTTTCGGTAGAGGGGCAAGTCGGAGAATTCGGATCAGATTGTGTATCAATCCGGACATAGCGCATAAAACGCTCTGTTACTGTATAATTATAATTCATAATATGCTTTAGGTTGGCTTGATTCCTATCGTGCAAAGTTAATAGTTACACCAATACTAAAGTTCAGAATTTCGTTTTGGCGTAAAAGCTACTAAATTGAGTAAGATTATTAATAAAAATTAAGGTTCAACCGCACTTGCTTATCGAAAGTATTTAATTGTTTCTTTAAAAATCCCTAAATTCGCTGACAATAAGATATTATACACATGAAAAATATTTACGTAATTCTTTTGATTTTGCTTCCTTTTGGTCTTTTTGCGAAGCAAATAGATGTACAAACTGCACAAATGATTGGTACTCGTTTTATAGAAAATAAAGCGATATCGAATACTTTAAAAAATAATGTGCATTTGAAATTGGTATATACCTCACAATCGGAGAAGCAAGATAATACCAATACCTCTGTTTATTTTTATGTTTTTAATATTAATACTGACCAAGGCTTTATTATCGTTTCAGGTGATGATATCGTAAATCCTGTATTGGGTTATTCCTTGGAAAGCGGATTTGAATTTAGCAAAATGCCACCGCAAGTGGCTAATTGGATAGAAAATTATCGTAATCAAATAGCTTATGCAATCAACAATAATTTAGAAGCAACTCCGAGCATTAAAAGTAAATGGGATGAATTGTATAACAATTCTTATGTTTTAGCTAAAAAGAGTGGAGGTGTAAGTGCACTATTAAAAGTAAAATGGGATCAAAGTCCATATTATAATGATAAATGTCCATATGATAATTCAGCCGGTGCAAGAACAGTTACCGGGTGTGTGGCTACAGCGATGGCGCAAGTGATGAAGTATTGGAGTTATCCGGCCAAGGGTTCCGGATTTCATTCTTATAAACATTCTACTTATGGAACGCTATCTGCTGATTTTGCTAATACCAGCTACCCTTGGTCTTCCATGCCAAATTCAGTAACAAGTTCAGATTCCAATGTTGCAAAACTGATGTACCAAGTGGGAGTAAGTGTGGATATGAATTATGGTGTAAAATCTAGTGGTGCTTATGTAATAAGCTCTCAGAGTCCGGTGACTAATTGTGCTGAATATGCTTTAAAAAACTACTTTAAATTTGATAAGAATTTAAAAGGAATTACACGCTCAAGTTATACCGATGCAAAATGGATTAGTACTTTGGAAACCCAATTGGATTCCAGTTGGCCGGTTATTTATGCAGGATTTGGTTTAGGTGGCGGACATTGTTTTGTTTGCGATGGATATGATGCAAATAATTACATGCACATGAACTGGGGTTGGTCAGGGTATTACAATGGATATTTTCAAGTGGATTCTCTAAATCCAACCGGTACCGGTACCGGTGGTGGTAGCGGAGGATACAATAGCAGTCAGCAGGCTATTATAGGGATAAAGGGTGTTACTTCAAATACCACTTCAGGTGATTCTATGTTTTTGGATAAAGATTTAGTTACTGATAAAGCAACCTATTATTATGGCGGAGGTATAAAAGTAACTACTGATATTAAAAATACCAGCAAGACTAATTTTACAGGTTATTTGTGTGTTGCCATTTTTGACAATTCAAATAATTTTGTTGATTATTTACATATAGATAGTAATATTACTATTAAGGCAGGTCAAACGTATGCTTATACCGTAAAAGATTCATCCTATGGCATATTACCCGGGACATATACATTATATGCCTACCATAGAGTCTCCGGCGGGAATTGGGACTTATTAAATCCTGCCACTAATTTGGTAAATTATTATTCTAATATTTCAATAATAAACCCAAGTGCTTTGGAAATGAATACCGATGACAGTTTGGTGCCAACTGAATTTGTTCAGGGAAAATCAGCATCTGTTTATTTTAATTGTGGCAATTTTGGTAGTATCAGATTTAAAGGAACGGTAGGGGTTTATTTATATACACTTGACGGACAATTTGTGGATAGCATCCAAACCATACGTCCTAAAGCATATTTGCCTCCATTTGTTTCACCCTATACTACCTATTATATTTTCCCTAAAAAACTGGTTTTTACTACTTCAAAAATAAATGCTAATCCGGGTACTTATTTATTGGCAGCCCAATACAAGTATGATACCACTTACAATAACTATAATAAATATTGGTTCTTAATCGGTTCAACTTATCATCAGAATCCAATTAAGGTTAATGTGAAAGCTGCACCGCTCAGTCCGGATAAATATGAAGTGAATGATTCCTTACCGATTGCCTATAGTTTACCGGTTAGCTTTAGTGGAAATAAAGCCACCGTTAATACCACCGGGTCTAATATACACGTCACTACTGATAAGGATTATTATAAGGTAGTATTACCGAGCGGGTATGATTATACCATTGGTGCTACTTTGCAAAATAGCAGCTATTCTACGAATTCGAATACTTATACCTTAAATGCCATTTTCTCTTATTCTACCAATGCGGGAAGTACTTGGGGCGGCCCCTATGGAGACACCTTACCTTCTAAAATAAAATTGGTAAATGGAGGAGTGGCTTATTTCAATGTATCTCCATATTTTGCAGGCAATACCGGTACTTATGAATTAGATCTAGGAATTACCAGGATTGTACATACAGGAATAGAAAATACTAGCAATGATCAAAATATTTTCGTGTATCCAAATCCTGCTCATGATTTATTAAATATTGATATTTCAGGATATAATCAAAAGGTACAATGGATGAGTTTAACTGATTTGCAAGGCAGAGAAATGCTTGCCATAGCAGGAGGAGCATCTCAAAGAGTTTATCAAATGCAATTGGGTACCTTAGCTAAGGGAATATATATTTTAAAACTGATATCGGGTGAAAATGTAATTACTAAGAGAGTAGTTGTTGAGTAATGAGATACTTTATTTTATCTTTAGTTCTTGTGCTATGCAATTGCACTTGTCCCAACAAAATGCAAAATAGCACCATTACTCCTAGCTATCATGATGAAGCGCATGTAGTGGTATATAAAACCAGGGGAAATTATATAAACAATGTTCCCATAACACTTTCGGAAGATAGAAAGAGTGTGCTTTCATATCCAGACCCGTCAGATTTAAAAGTGGGTAATGAATTTACAATGCCTACACCATTGAAGGATGGTTATTTATTGGACCGAAGAGGCGTATCAAGAAACAGTGTGTTTTTGAAATTAAATTATACGGAATACGCAAATTTGAAAAAAGCTCCTAGCCGAGATGAATTATTTTCAATTATAATGGATGAAACTCCATTTATAGAATTAATTGACTGTGGAGATAGGAGTGCTTATAAAAATCTGCTCGCCGATATTAATTTATTAATTACGACAAAGCAATTGCGTAAAAAGTGTAAAATTATAATTTAAGAGCCTTGAAAAAACATTTAATTTTTCTCATTTTAATTTTACCAAATTTACTTTTTGGAACATCCACTTTTTACAAAGGGGTTGGCGGAAAAATAAATGATAAAGGTTCGGGCGTTGATTTTAAAATTAAACTTAGTGGGATTACACCTAATGCTGCAACGGATACCTTCGGAATAGAGGCTGTTTGTATAAAGGTTTCCCACAAAGATGTAAGTAAATTGGCTTTTTCATTGGTAGCACCGGATGGTACTACTATTGCTTTAGCTACGAATATTGGCTCAGGAAATAGATATGACAGCACAATATTTTCGGATACCGGTACCATGTTAATTGATTTGAGCAAGGTGCCATTTCGAAATAATTATAAGGCCGAAGGCCAACTAAAATTAGTCAATGATGGACAGTTGCTGGATACCAATTGGACTTTACATATTACGGATTCATATTCACCTGCAGGAACAGGTGGATCATTAACCTATTGGTATTTGGTTGTAGGAGATCATCCGGCATCAGATGTTAAATTGTTTAGTTCAAATTTGCCCATATTGGTTATTAATACACGAGGGGTAAGCATGCCTTATTGGTCCAAAACTATGGCTGATATGCGGGTGATTTATAATAATTCCGGTAATAGAAATTTTTTAAGGGATACTGCAAAAAACAAGGGTTATTGTATGATTGGTATCCGTGGCAGTTCTTCGTCCGGATTTCCAAAAAAAAGTTATTCACTTATTACCACAGATAAAAATGGGGTTAGTAAAGATACTAATTTTATGGGCTTCCCTATTGAGCATAGTTGGGATTTAATTGCAAATTATACAGATAAAACTTTACTTCATAATTACCTGACATATTTATATGGCAGGAGGATGGGACATTGTTCTGCCAGGACAAAATTTGCCGAGGTAATTGTAAATGGAGTTTATCAGGGTGTTTTTTTAGTGGATGAATCCATTAAAAAAAATATCAACAGAGTTAATATAAATAAACTTGGTTCAGCGGATACCACGGGTGATGCATTAACCGGAGGATATATTATCAAGATTGATAAATTCACCGGCACCTATACCGGTTATTGGGCATCAAATTATAGTCCGCCTAATCATGCTTATGGTCAGCAAATATTATTTCAATATGATTATCCCTATCCTTTGCAGACTCAACAAACAAATTATATTCAAAAGTATATAGATAGTTTTGAAACTGCCCTCAATGGTTCTAATTATCAGGATACCGTGATTGGGTGGCGAAAATATGCTTATGAAAATGATATGATTGATTATTTTATCAGTACTGAATTATGTAGAAACGTAGATGGCTATCGTTTAAGTACTTTTTTATATAAGGATAGAAATAGTGTGGGAGGAAAAATACATATGGGGCCATTATGGGATTATGATTTGGCATGGGGTAATGCCAATTATTATAGTGGTTCCAGTACTTCCGGTTGGGCTTATACTTCTACAGATCCGGGTGATGGCTTCCAAACGCCTTTTTGGTGGGGTAAATTCTTAAAGGATTCCACTTATAAAAATAACCTTAAATGTAGATGGACAGTATTGCGTAGAAATATGCTAAGCGATTCTGCAATTAAATCAGACATTACTAATGCAGTAAATATACTCAGTGAATCAGAAGTTAGAAATTTTAATGAATGGCCGGAACTAGGCGTTTATGTGTGGCCGGAACCTAGTTATCCAGCTACCTATGCATTAGAAATCAGCAATCTTAGAAAGTGGGTTAAAGCACGAACTTTATGGTTGGATAAAAATATTCCCGGTACCTGCAGAAAAGATATTACCCCACCGGTAGTAGCATTAAACTATAAGGATACCGTTTATTTGGAAGTGAATACTCAATACAAAGATTCAGGTATTACTTATAATGACAATGTAGATGGTAAAGCATGTAAAATTGTAATATCTCAAAATGTGGATTCTTCAACATTAGGAACCTATGTGTACTATTACGACGTATATGACAAGGCCGGGAATAAAACCGAGGTACATCGAATCGTAATTGTAATAGATACGATTCCTCCAACTATTAATTTTGTAAATGGAGATACCATTAATCTTGAAGTGCTAACAAAGTATTCTGAAAAGGATGTGATTATAACTGATAATTATGATACTGCTTTAGTAAAATCACGTAGTGGCAATTTTAATTTTATTAATAATATTCCGGATAGCCTAGGTACTTATACTTTAAAATATACAGCTACGGATAAATCAGGTAATAGTACTGCAAAGACAAGGTATATTCATGTGATTGACTCTATTCCACCTGTTATAAATTTTATTGGTCATCCACTAGTGAATCTAAAGCAAAATGATAGTTATACCGATTCAGGATATATTGTAAAAGATAATTTTGATAGCTTTCCTACTGTTACAAAAGGTGGCACTTTTTTAAATACTTTACTTCCAGGAAGCTTTACTTTAACCTATCAGGCGATGGATCATTCCGGAAATAAAAGTAATTTATTGACCCGAACTATTAACGTAGCTTCAACTACGGGTATTAGTAATGAAGAAAATATCAATGAAATAATTAATGTTTTTCCTAATCCAAGTAAGGGTAGCATTACTTTAAATAGCAATGTCAATAAATATTATCATGTGGAATTGATAGATAATTTAGGGATAACCGTTCAATACTTTACGTGGAATGCTATTCAGCAATCAAATATTAGTTTTAATTTGTCCGGCAGTTTATCAGACGGTATTTATATTTTAAAAATATATTCTGGTACCTCTTCATTCCATCAACAACTTATATTAAAGCGATAATTAATCTCTGCGGAATCTTTTGAAATCACCAGGCTGATCAGTAGGGCTGGTAGTAGGTGGAATATATCCTTTAAATGCTCTGATGGTATAAGTAATATTCAGCATAAAATACCTTTTTAAGACCAAGGTTTTATCATCTTCAATATAGGTTTCAGTAATGGAACGGCTGATGCTTTTATTTTGACCCAATAAATCAAAGGCACTTACTTTTACTTCCAGCCCTTTATTTTTAAGAAATTTATATCCAAAAGCAGCATTCCATAGGAAAAAATTCTGATTATAACTTTGACTTAAACCGGTATAATAAGTATTATTAAGCGTAGTATTAAAAATAAATCCGTTAAAGAAAATGTAATTTAATTTTACTCCGGCGGTATGATAAAAATAATGTTGATTGCTTTGACTTTGAACAGAGTTCATTACATCATTATAATTTCCGCTGTAGGATAACGTAAAATCTAAATTTTCACTAATATTACTTCCTAAAACCGCGGAACCTGTGTAGGTATAATTATTCGAAATGTTTTCAATTTTATTAATAATAGCCGGCGTACGACCATAAGTAAATCCACCGCTTAGATTTAAATTTGATTTGAAGAAGCCGACAGGCATACCATAAGTAAGAAAGCTTCTACCGGTCCAATATCCTTGCAAATTGATAGGCTTGCTCAGTTGACTGCCTTCACCTAATAATATTCCACCCGGTAAATTTATTGGACGACCTGCAATTATGGTAGAATTACCAATATAATCCTGGGTATATGAGCCATTGATAAACATAAATAAGCTGGTTGCATTCTTTGCATTAACTGAGCCGAATCTGGCTGTTAAATTTTGGGCATATTCTTGCTTTAAATCCGGATTTCCAACACTCAATTGGAGAGGATTTGAATTATTTACTACATTTTGTAATTGACTAACTGAAGGAGCATTGGTAGAGGCTCTATAAAATATTCTTAAATTAGTAGCAGATGAAAATTTATAATTTAAATTAAATTGAGGAAGTAAATTGGTAAATATCTTTTGAGGCATATCATAGGTTTTTGGATAAGTTTCGCTGCCATTCAAAAACGCAGTTTGATAATCTATGCCTGCCGCCAAGCTCAACTTTTTATCTCCTAATCTATAGCTAATACCGCCTCTTTGTGTTAAGTAGGTACTGTGATATTTATTACTAAGCTGAGAATCTAAAACAGAGAACTCTTTTCTGACCGGGTCGAAATTATTGGTGCTTTTATCTGTCGTACTAATACTATAAGAAGGCAAATAACTGAACATAATTAAACTTATTTTGCTTAAAGGTTCAGTATATGAAAGATTGGTGGAAATACTTTGACTGGAGGTGGTTTGTGGAATATATTGATTGATTATATTGGAAGAATCTTTCCCATTCCGATAATAATCGTTTTGAGAATATTGAGTAGTATTTCCCGTTTTATAATTATCGGAACCTGTTATGGCCAATGATATAGTTCTGCCTATGGTTCTAAATTTATGGCGTAAGGTTAATGTACCACTGGCATTATATCCATTATTTAAGGCGCTGGAATTATTTTGTGTTTTACTTAATGTATCAATTCCTTGTCGGGTATTTATACCGGTGGTAGTTTTTAAAGTATTATTGTTTTGAAAACTAATCCTTGGCTGAAAGATGATAGAATTAAAAGAGTCTATGGCATAATCCATCCTTAAGTTTAATCTATTATTATAATTTAAACTATGGGTATTATTATGCTCTTTATATACCAGACCACTATCAGATGAGCTAAAATACGTTCGTGTAAGGTCAGTAGTATTATCATTACTTGCAGAATTGAAAAAATAACTGGCAGTAATTTTTATCTTTTTACCCCACATATCAGAATAATTAAAGCCTGCAGAGTTTGTTAGAGCAATTCCACTTTGAGGACCAACTAAAAAATTTCCCGGATTTGAACCATTATTAAAATTACCTCCGCCTCCGCCGCCACCGCCACGAAACATTCCTCCACCTCCACTAGACCTGCCGCCTGCTCCGGTACTTTGCCCTAATACGCCAAGAATATCATCCATATTGAAGTTTTGCTGATTAATATTATTGCTTAATCCAAGCAATGATATTCTGCGATCTCCATTGAAAAAATTCAAAGCACCACCCTCAATAAATCTATTGTCAGGGCCATATCCCGTATATATTTTACCAAATATGCCATTGGCTTTTTCTTTTTTGGTGGTAATGTTGATTGTTTTTTGAGAGTTTCCATCATCAATCCCGGTAAAGGCAGCTTGGTCACTCAGTTTGTCCATTACCTGCACCCGGTCAACCACCTCTGCAGGTAAGTTTTTAAGGGCTACATTTGGGTCATCGCCAAAAAAAGGTTTACCATCCACGGTTACTTGTTGCACTTGTTCACCGTTTACTTTCACAACACCACCGTCACTGGTAACGCCCGGCATTTTGGTGACTAAGTCTTCTGTGGTTGCATCTTTATGGACTTTATAAGCATCAGCTCTAAATTCTGTAGTATCTCCATGTTGTTCCACTCTTATTTGTTTGCCTTCAACTTCAACGTTTTTAAGACTATAACTGGAGACCTTCATTTTAATAGTACCAATATTTACGTCTTGATTACCAACACTTAAAATCTTTCGAATGCTAGTATATCCTAAAAACGAGATCTTTAGGACATAATTTCCCGGATTTACATTGTAAAACACAAAGTTTCCGTCATAATCAGCAACTTTACCCATATGCTGGGTGGAGTCAGTGGCATTCATTAAAATGACATTAACCCCAAAAAGTGATGAATTATCGGCAGCATCTTGAATTTGCCCGGAAATTTTAACACCTTGACTATAAGCGCTATTAATGAAAAATAATAGGCTTAAAAGTAAATATAGTTTTTTAATCATTGGTTTTAGTGTGTTGACGTTTTTAGACCAATTTGTTGTTGCAAAGTTTAAAATCTTTGCTGTATGTTTGCATCATTAAATCATTAATTATGACATTAGCAGACGCACTCATCAAGGAATTACGTTATGAATCCGGAAAATCAAAGAAAATGATTGAAAGGGTTCCACAAGATAATATGGGATGGAAAATTCATGAAAAGTCCATGCCTATTGGAAGATTAGCACAACATATTGCTAGTACCCCTATTTGGGCCGGTAGAACCTTGGATTCCGATCATATTGATTTTGGGAATGGTTCCGTGCCACCGCCTATCGGTCCATTGGAAAGTGTTGATGAAATTCTTACTTTATTTTCACAAAAGATAGATGAAGCAGTTGAAACGTTTGCAAAATATCCGGATGAGCACTATCATGCACAATGGGAAATGCGAAACGCAGGCAATATACTTTTTGCACGTCCTAGAATTGATGTGATTCGTGATTTTCTTTTTAATCATACCATCCATCATCGTGGGCAATTAAGTGTTTATTTGCGTGTATTAGATATACCTGTTCCGGGCATGTATGGGCCTAGTGCCGATGAAGGGAGAGGATAGTATTTTATTTATTTCGGAAAAATAGTGCTTGGGCAGAACAATTGTTTCAATTCCTGCCGAACTTTGTATGGCCATGGAAATTTTTAACAGAAAGACAAAATTTTATTTTTTGTCCTTCATTAAGCATGATTTCAAAGCGAGCATTACCGTTTTCTTTGTTGCATTACCTTTGTGTCTGGGAATTTCATTAGCATCCGGCGTACCCGTATTTTCAGGATTGCTCGCAGGTATAATAGGCGGGCTTATTGTAAGTATTTTAAGTGGTTCCCAATTGAGTGTTAGTGGACCTGCTGCAGGATTAACTGCCATTTGTGCCGCTTGCATTTTGCAATTTGGAAATATTTCTTTTTTATTCCTTGCTACTTTAGTAGCCGGAGGTTTACAAGTATTATTAGGATTATTAAAACTGGGAGGCTTCACTCGATTTATTCCTTCGGCAGTTATTAAAGGGATGCTGGCAGCCATCGGCATTATTTTAATGTCTAAACAAATTCCGATTCTTATTGGTTATGATCAAGCTAATTTTTGGACGAAAGAACTTTTTAATATAATAACTTTAAATCACGGCATTGAGCACATTGAAAATGTTTTTGTACATACTTCCGTAGGTGCTATTATTATTACTATTTTTTCGTTTTTGGTATTAATATTTTGGAAAAAAATATCAGGTAAGAAATTAAGTTTTATTCCTACCTCATTTGTCATAGTATTTTTGGCTTCCATATTGGCATGGGTATTCTATCGGTTTATACCTTCATTGGCATTAAGTCCAACACAATATGTACATCTGCCGGAAAATTTATTTAGCCAAATCAAATTACCTAATTTTAATTTATTATTTCAAAATTTTGAAATAATAAAGACTGTAATTATCATATGTTTTGTAGCCACTTTAGAAACCTTATTAAGTATTGAAGCCATTGATAAATTGGACCCAAATCATCGTAGTACGCCACAAAATAGAGAACTCATAGCACAAGGTATCGGAAATATGCTTGGGGGCTTATTAGGTGCATTGCCTATTACGGCAGTTATCGTTCGCAGCTCTGCCAATAAGGAAGCCGGTGCACATACTAAGCTTTCAAGCTTCTTTCATGGGTTTTGGTTATTACTTGTGCTTTTATTTTTGGTCAGCATATTGAGTTATGTTCCTTTTGCGGTTTTAGCTGTTATTCTGGTACAAACCGGTTTTAATTTAGCAAAACCAAAAATGATTTTTTCTGTATATAAACTGGGAAGGGAGCAATTTATACCATTTATCGTTACCGTAGGCGCCATTTTACTCACGGATCTTTTAATTGGTGTTTGTATAGGTATAGCCTATGCGGCATATTTCATTTTAAAAAATACCTATAAAGCAGGATTTACACTTGAAAAAAGGATGGATGGGCATAATATGCATTATTATTTTAGAATGGCAATCAATGTCAGTTTTATAAATAAGAAAAAAATTAAGGAGGAATTGGAAAAAATACCTGAGTACTCCATTGTTGAGATTGATGGTTCGCATAGTGTATATATTGACTATGATGTTTTGGAAATTTTAAATGAATTCAAATCCAAGGCAACTCAAAAACATATTGAATTAATATTAAAAGGTATTGCTGAAGTAGAGCTGGTCTCCATTCATTAATATTTCTCTTTTTATATTCTTTTGCCGTTCATTAATAATTTATTTAATTTGCATGTATGAAAATAATCTCATATAATGTAAATGGTATTCGTTCTGCCATTGGTAAAAATTTGGCCGGCTGGATACAAGAAGAAAAGCCCGATGTAATTTGTCTTCAAGAAATAAAAGCAAATCCCGACCAAATAGATACTTATCTTTTTGAATCCATGGGATATCATTCTTATTGGAATCCGGCGCTTAAAAAGGGATACAGTGGCACTGCAATATTAAGTAAAACTAAACCGGACCAAATTATTATGGGCTGCGGAGTAGATAAATATGATCAAGAAGGAAGAATGATTCGCGCAGATTTTGGCGATACTACTGTTCTTTCGTTGTATTTACCTTCCGGGAGCAGCGGTGATGAAAGGCAGGCATTTAAAATGGAATTTTGTGAATTTTTTCTGCCTTATGCAGTGGAATTGGTTAAGAGCAGACCTAATTTAATCATCTCCGGCGATATTAATATTTGTCATGAAGCAATTGATATCCATGATCCAAAAGGCAATGCAAACAGCTCCGGCTTTTTGCCTGAAGAACGTGAATGGATGACACGTTTTTTAAATGCCGGTTTTACCGATTCATGGCGACACCTAAATCCAGGTATTAAAAAATATTCTTGGTGGAGTTTTAGAGCAAATGCACGAAATAATAATAAAGGTTGGCGTATAGATTATCATTTGGTGAGTAATTCGCTACGAGATAAAATTAATGAAGTAGCAATTTTTAATGAAGCCAAGCATTCCGACCATTGTCCAATAATGGTGGATATTTTATAAATCATGGCGTATGGCTTAATTAATTTTAAAGGTATTTATTGGGTATTAAATATTCCTTGACATAATCCTGCACGCCTTCTTTAAGATTATGGAATGGTTTTGTATAGCCAATAGCTTTCAATTTATGCATATTTGCCTCTGTAAAATATTGATATTTGTCCCTAATATCCTCCGGAGTATCGATAAATGAAATCTGCTCCGGCAAGGACATGGCTTCAAATGTATTTTTTACCAAGGATAAAAATGTATCTGCTTTCCCGCTTCCTAAATTATATATACCATTGTCTTCTTTTCTTCGATGTTCCATTAAAAAGATCAGAACATCGCATACATCTTTTACATATACAAAGTCACGCATTTGTTCTCCGTTCTTAAAATTGGGGTTGTGGGAGCGGAATAATTTCATAGAGCCTTGTTCTTTTATTTGGTGAAAGGCATGTAAAATTACTGAGGCCATTCTTCCTTTATGATATTCATTGGGTCCATATACATTGAAGAACTTTAATCCTACCCAAAAATAAGGCGTACGTTCTTGCAACAAGGCCCATTTATCAAATTCGTTTTTTGAAATTCCATATGGGTTTAAAGGAAGCAAATGAGGTATGATACTATGGTCATCATTATACCCTAAAGTACCATCTCCATAAGTGGCAGCAGAGGAGGCATAAACGAAAGGCAATCCAAATTCAATACAGGACTTCCAAACTTGCTTGGTATAATCCAGATTTAGTTTATTTAATAAATCAATATCGAATTCGGTGGTATCCGTGCGTGCGCCCAAATGAAATACAAATTGAACCAGGCGATGATTTTCACGCAGCCAATTAAAAAATTGATCACGATGCACTTGGGCTGTAATATTTTTACCTACCAGGTTTTTCATCTTTTCAGGATGGCTAAAATCATCTACTACAACTATATCCTGATAGTTGTTTTTGTTTAGCTGTGCAACCAATGCACTCCCTATAAAACCTGCTGCACCCGTAACTATTATCATATTGCAAATTTATATCAATTTACGGTTTTCCTGCTGTTTTTATATTTGGTCTATTTCGAGTAATGAAGGTATAATGAATTTAAAAATAGAGATGTACCTTTGTAGCCATAAATACCAATAGTTTTGCCAATTTGCTATATAACAAGAAAAGAGCATTTTAATGCTGCTCACCGACTTTCGAGAGCGGATTGGAGTGATGAGAAAAATGAAGAAGTATTTGGCCGTTGCGCCAATAAAAACTGGCATGGTCATAATTTTATATTACATGTTACAGTTAAAGGTGAACCTAACCCGGAAACAGGTTTTATTATTGATTTAAAATACTTAAGCAAGCTTATAAAAAAAGAAATTACAGATCATTTAGATCATAAAAATTTGAATTTGGATGATACATTCATGTTTGGTATTTTGCCATCTATAGAAAATATTGCCATTCAGGCTTGGAATAAGTTAGAACCTCATTTGCCGAAAGGCTCTTTACATTGTATTAAGATTGTTGAAACCGAAAACAATGACGTAACTTATTACGGTGAATGAAAGTAAATTTGTAACGTGAGTACTAGAAATTAAAAAATTAATATATAATGAGTTATTATTTAGATAAAAGCATACCTGCAGCGTACATATTTCCCGGCCAAGGTTCTCAATATCCCGGAATGGGAAAGGATTTATATAAAAATATCGAAACTGTTAGGGATATTTTTGATCGTGCGGATGAAATTCTAGGATTCTCCATTTCGCATATAATGTTCGAAGGAAGCGAAGAAGATCTTAAACAAACCAAGGTCACCCAACCTTCTATTTTTATTCATTCTTTGGCTTTAATTAAGGCATTAGGATCTCATTTTGAGCCTTTTATGGTTGCCGGGCATTCATTAGGAGAGTTTTCGGCCTTAGCTGCTGCCGGTGCCATTGATTGGCAAGATGCACTTCGTTTAGTAGCAGCTCGTGCAAATGGAATGCAGAAAGCGTGTGAAATGCAAGCATCCACCATGGCTGCCATATTAGGTTTGGATGATAATATAGTTGATACAACTTGTCGAGAAATAGATGCTTTAGTGGTGGCGGCCAATTTCAATTCTCCGGGCCAAGTAGTTATTTCCGGAAGTATCGAAGGTGTAAATTTAGCATGTGAAAAACTCAAGGAAAAAGGTGCTAAAAGAGCAATTATTTTGCCGGTGGGCGGTGCGTTTCACTCACCATTAATGGAACCTGCTCGTGAGGAATTAGCCAAAGCTATTGAAAATACGCAGTTCCATGCTCCAATATGCCCTATATATCAAAACGTTACTGGTAAGGCCGTAAAGGACCCCGTGGAAATTAAAGAAAATCTAATTATCCAACTTACGGCTCCTGTTTTGTGGACTCAAACCATTGAAAATATGGTTATTGATGGGGCAAATTTATTTGTCGAAGCCGGTCCGGGAAAGGTATTACAAGGTTTAGTTAAAAAGATCAATAAAATGACTCAAACTGAAAGCTTGGAAGAGGTTATTTCAAAGCAAGAATAAATTTAATTTAATATTTTTTATACTTATGTAATGTAAAGCAATGGAAAAGATTGACTTCTTTGGGTCCAAGCCTTTTTCCCTAACTTTGCATTTTAGTTGAATTATGGGCATGATTATTATTAAGACTCCTGAGCAGATTGAAGGCATTCGCAAGAGTTCAAAGCTTGCTGCAAAAACTTTACAATATTTGGAGCAATTTGTGGTAGCTGGTAATACTACGGCTTTTATTAATCAAAAAGCTGAGGAGTTTATGCGTAGTCACGGTGCAATTCCGGCAACCTTAAATTATAAAGGCTATCCTGCTGCATCTTGTATTTCAGTAAATGACGAAGTATGTCATGGCGTACCCAATCAATATGTTTTAAAAGACGGTGACATCGTAAATGTAGATGTAACTACTATATTAAATGGTTATTATGGAGATACGTGCAAAATGTATAGTGTGGGCCAAGTAAGTCCGGAAGCCCAAAGACTTATGGATGTAACCTTGGAATGTTTGAACCTTGGTATTGCTGAATGTAAACCGGGTAATTTTGTAGGAAATATTGGCTGGGTAATTGGAAATTACGCACGTAAAATGGGATATGGAGTGGTATATCAATTTTGTGGACACGGCGTTGGAGTGAAATTTCATGAAGATCCGGAGGTAGCACATGATGCTGACCGTAATTCCGGTCCTAAAATGAAACCGGGGATGACTTTTACCATTGAACCCATGATTAATGAAGGAAAGGCAAGGGTTAAAGTTGACAAATCAGATAAATGGACGGTAAGAACCATCGACGGTAAACTTTCTGCACAGTACGAACATACTATCCTAATTACTGAATCAGGATGTGAAATTTTAACTTCACTAGATTAAGTTTCTGAAATTATAAAGCATGGAATTTGAAGCGCCCATAAAATATACAGCACAAAATCCCTTATTCAAGGAATTAATTGCAGATAAAATGAGTCGTCAGTACTTTATGCATCATAATGGAATGACTTTATCAAAAATTGAAGCAGGATATATTGAAGCACAAGCACCCTTAAATAAGAATCTATTACAGCAAGATGGATTTGTACATGGAGGAGTTACATCCAGTATTGCAGATATTGTAACAGGATTTGCTGCATTTTCCTTAGTAAAGAATGACGATAGAGTAGTCACCTCTGATTTAAAAGTGTCTTACTTTAATCCGGGCAAGGGAGATACCATTTTTGCTCGCGGATGGGTCATTAAAGCCGGTTCAAGATTACACTATTGCGAAAGTGAAATATATGTTATTAAAGATGAAATATATTTTATGATTGCAAAAGGATATTCCATTATGGCCGTAATTTCAGGAAAAAATAAGAGTGGCAGTGGTGCCCAATAACTTAAATTTCTACTATGAAGGTATCTTATTGGTGTATTGGAAAAACTGATGATGCCTATTTGAAAGAGGGGACGGCCATTTACCTTAAAAAATTAATGCCCTACCTTAGCTTCCAATATCTTGAATTATCAGCTTCTAAATTAAAAAATGGGGTAGCGGATATGCACCGCAGTTTTGAAAAGGATGAGGTGCTGAAAATTTTAAAACCCAATGACCTATTGATTTTATTGGATGAAAAAGGAGAATTAATGTCTTCTGAAAAATTTGCACAATGGATGCAAAAAAAATTCAATGTAGCCCAAGGAAATATAGTTTTTCTTAGTGGAGGGGCTTATGGCTTTCATGAGGAATTATATAAACGATCTATTGCTAAGTTGGCACTATCGGAAATGACTTTTACCCATCAAATGGTTCGTCTAATTTTTTTAGAGCAACTTTATCGCTGTATGACTATTTTGCGGAAGGAACCTTATCACCATTAGCAGGTGGAACTTTGCAATCTTTGGTTTGCTTATATAAGCTTACACGTACTTGAATACCATATTCATCTGAAAGATGGCCCATAAGTTCATAATATTTTAACTCCTTGTATAAAGCTTTTCTACTCGAGGAAATTAAAAAATAAGCTCCTGTTAAACTGGTAACTCCGCCAACAATCCCTAACAGTGCCGGATGTCCTACCGCAAGGTCTCCAATATTTGGATTAGGTTGAATAATACCGTTTAAAATTACTATGGCAGGATATAAAGGCAAAACATAAAATCCAATTCTTCTATCTCTAAAGAAAATATTAATGAGGGCTTTGGCAGAATCATCCTTACCATACAGCGCCATAAATTCTTTTTTGCTTAATTTGTATTCTGATTTTTTGGGATGCATTCCTTCACGTGGATCTTTGTGACCCAATGCAAAACTCATTCCTGCAAACAGTAGCATGAATGTAAAAAACACGATTAACTTTTTCATATCCATACACAAATATACTTAATACCCATTCAAATTGCAAAATAGTAATAGAAAAACAGGACTTATCGGCGAAGATTTAGCATTAAATTATTTATTAAATCAAGGTTACTTACTTTTAGAGCGAAATTGGCGGTTCAAACATTATGAAATTGACCTCATCATGAAAGATGGTTCATTTTTGGTTTTTGTGGAGGTTAAAGCCAGAAGTACGGCTGCGTTTGGTTGGCCAGAGCAAGCAGTACACCTGAGTAAACAAGCTTTTTTATTAAAAGCGGCACAGGAGTACCTCTTCCAAAATAATAATCAAGGTGAATTACGTTTTGATATTATTGCAATTATTTTGACTAAGTCAGGACCCAAAATTGAACATATAAAGGACTTTTTTATCCCTTAAAAATTCATTCTTACTACTAAGTTTACTACGCGTCCTTCTAATGGTCCCCAAATTGGTCGAAACGTTGGATTAGAAATCGGACCACTTACGACTTGTTCAAACCGTGTTTGACGTGTATCGGTAAGGTTTTCACCATTTAGAACAATTGTGAAATTCCCAATGGCTTTTGATACCATGATTCCCGCAACGAAATATTCATGACTAAGTGTATTGTCCGGCAAGTGTTGCACCCCTGTAAAGAAAGTTTCCAAACCAAACCTCCATTTGTTGGTGGTATTAACTACAAATGTCCCCACTAAACGGTGTTTGGGTACAAAACTTAAAGTAGGATTTTCCTTATCATAACCTTGTTTGGCTTCAATGTATGTATATGCCAAAACTAAATCAATGCGACGAGTAGAAACTCTAATATTGGATTCACTACCTTTAGATTCGATAGGGGAACTTGCATTGATATATCGAATCAGTCCTTTATAATACTGTGCACTATCAACTACCAATGGTGATTGTAATCTTGTATAATAAAAGGCCTGATTTAAAGTAAGGCTCATATTTGGTGTAAAATAATATTTATAAGTAAAATCCAAATTTAAACCGGATGCATTTTCAGGTTTTAGATTTTTATCAATGGGTAAAACATTTCTATATCCTGCCTCCTCAGAGGTTTCTGTAAATACCGTAGGACTTTTATAACCCATACCTCCTCCAAATCTTCCACTAAACTCTTCGGTAAAATGATAAATAGCTGATAGACGAGGCAAAGTATAAAATCCAAATTTATTTTGATAATCTTCACGGATGCCACCTTGGATAATCATGTTTTTTATAATATGCCAATCATCCTGTGCAAATACGCCTAAGGTGGAATACACATAGCTTCTGTCTAATAAGCTTAGTGTTTTATCTTCCATAAAATTTTCCGTTGTAAAACTAGAGCCTAACACAATATTATGTTGTTTTTCACGAATAAAAACGGCGGCTTCAGTAAATGAATTAATTTGCGAACCTTTAAAAAACGATGATCCGCTTTGCAGTGTTCTGGTATAATAACCAACACTATTTTTAAGGGTTAGATAGACGTTAGAGCTTAATTTTGCATCATATCGCATTTGCGAATATTCCCTCTGACTTTGACTCCTTTCTAAATAGCTATGAACAGAATCCGGTTTATATCTAATGGCGTACATATCACCGCCACTTCTATCTTCATAGGTTGCATTCATACCAATGGTAAAGAGTGAAGAATCTTTCCCGTAAAAAAATAATTTTGGAGCAAAACTTAGTTGTGAAAGTTGCGGTACATCTGAAAATCCATCATGATTTACATCTACTGCTTGTCCATTGACACTATTTACGAGGATAGTATATCCAATTTTTTCGTTTCTTCCGGAAAAGAAAGCACCAAGGTCAGTTTCATGCAATGATGTTTGATTAAGTACAATAATTCTTTCAGGAGTAGTGGATGGCGCCTTAGATACAAAATTAATAATCCCTGCAATGGCATCTGCTCCATATAAGGTAGAAGAAGATCCTTTAATTACTTCTGCTTGTTTTAAATCCAAAGGAGGAATGGACATTATACTTAAGCTACCGGAAAAGCCGCCATATAATGGAAAGCCATCTTTTAAAATTTGAGTATATCTACCATCCAATCCTTGAATTCTTATATTTACATTTCCACTGGTTGCGGAAGTTGTTTGGCTCTGAATACCTGTAGTTTCGCCAAGTAAATTAGAAATATTGGCCGGTTGCATTACGGTTTCTTCTTCCAAATCTTCCTGCCCAATCACTTCAATTCGAATCGGAATATTCTCAATCCTTGAATTCGTTCGGGTACTGGTTACCGTTACTTCTTCTTCTTCAATAGATTCAGAAGGGAGCAAAATAATTTTTGAGGAAGAATCTGATTGAGGGAAGTGAACCGGCACCTCTATTTTTTTATAACCAATAAGTGAAAAAACTAAAGTAATATCACCATTTGGGAGATTGTAGATGACTACATTACCTTTACTAACGGCCCCGGTTTTAGTTCCTTTTATAAATACACTTACCCCGGGTAAGACATCGCCATCTACACTGTCCTTGATTATAGCACGATAGGTGTTTTGTCCGTACCCTTGGATAACAGATAATACAAATAAAATCGGGAGATATAATAGTTTTTTCACGCGGCAAAAATACTAAGCCAATAGTATTATCGGTGGTTTAATTTGAGGGCTTAATGTTTCCTTAATATAGGTTTTACAATCTTCTAATAATCAGGGTCTAATTTTGTATTTAATATCGAACAGCTTATGGAATTCAAATATACAAAGTATATAACCTTCGTATTAATCATTTTTGCGTTAACTGCATGGCATTTTGCTTCGCATGCCTAAGCCAATAAATGGATGAATACTTCCTTCTTTTTTTATTGTATTAATGGTCAAGCCATCATCCGTCAATTAGATAGGAATGGTCAGCCAATCGATTTTCATATTATAGCGAATGAAATTCGAGTTCAGAAATAAGAATTACCCGAAGTTAAATTTACTTTAATCCTTATTTCGGGCTATAATTTGGCGCTTCTTTAGTAATGACTACATCATGTGGATGGCTTTCGCGAATGCCACTGGTAGTTATTCTAATAAACTTAGCTTGTTGCAAATGTTCAATGGTAGCTGCGCCTGCATACCCCATTCCTGCACGCAATCCACCAATATACTGATACATTACCTCTGATAAGCGTCCTTTGTATGGTACTCTTCCTACAATACCTTCAGGAACCAGCTTTTTAATTTCATCATCCGGATCTTGAAAATAACGATCACCGGAGCCTTGTTTCATGGCTTCAAGAGAGCCCATTCCTCTATATGTTTTGAATTTTCTTCCTTCAAAAATGATGGTTTCACCGGGAGCTTCTTCCACACCTGCAAAAATACTTCCGGCCATAATGGTACTTGCGCCTGCTGCTATAGCCTTTACAATATCCCCTGTAAAACGTATACCTCCATCAGCAATGACTGGAATTCCTGTGCCTTTTAAAATATTAGCACATTCCATAATTGCAGATAGTTGTGGCATTCCAATTCCAGCTATTACTCGAGTAGTACATATAGAACCCGGTCCTACACCTACTTTTACCGCATCAGCACCAGCATCAGCTAATGCTTTTGCGCCGGCAGCTGTGGCAACATTGCCCGCAATAATTTCTGCATCAGGAAATTTTGCACGCACACGTGCAATCGTTTCCAATACTCCTTTAGAATGGCCATGGGCTGTATCTATTACAATTACATCGGCCTCAGCTTTTAATAACGCCGCAACACGTTCTTCAATATCATAAGTTACCCCAACACCAGCACCCACACGAAGACGGCCATATTTATCCTTGCAAGAATTTGGATAAGAACTAAGTTTTTCAATATCCTTAAAAGTAATGAGCCCTTTTAAAGTCCCTTCCTTATTTACCACCGGGAGCTTTTCAATCTTATATTTTTTCAATAATTCTTCTGCTTCTCCCAAGCTAATGCCTTCTTCAGCTGTAATAAGATGATCGCGTGTCATTACCTCGGAAACACCTCGGTTCATTACTTCTTCAAAACGAAGATCGCGATTGGTAAGGATGCCTACCAGTTTCCCTTCATTATTTACAATGGGGATGCCTCCTATCTTATTATCTTTCATTATTTTGAGCGCATCAGATACGGTGGCTGTTTCTACCATGGTAATGGGATCCTGAATCATTCCGCTTTCCGAACGTTTTACGCGGCGAACTTGCTCAGCTTGATCTTTGATAGACATATTCTTATGGATTATACCTATACCACCTTCTCTGGCTATAGCTATGGCTAAAGAATATTCAGTTACTGTATCCATTGCAGCAGATACGATTGGAACATTGATGCGAATATTACGCGTCAAATTAGTTTCTAATCGAGTTTGAAAAGGTAGGATTTCAGAAAAGGCCGGCACTACCAGAACATCGTCATAAGTAAGGCCTTCAAAAAGAATTTTATCATTATACGTTGACATAACGGCAAACAATTTTAGATTTCATTATTTGCGGTACAAAATTACGTAAAATTCTTTTAATCTGAAAGAAAAGCAAGAAGTCTTATTTCTAAAGTAATAATAATATATTTTCCGGAGGCCTCCCAATCACTGCTTTTTCACCTAAAACTACTATGGGTCTTTCTATCAAGGTAGGAAATTCAGCCATTAAAGTGATGAGTTCCTTGTCCGTCAAATTCAATGACTCATACTTTACTCTATATAGTAATTCGCTTTTTCGTAGTAATTCCGAGGCTTTCATGCCAAGTTTTTTAAGCAAATCTTTGATTTCTTTCTCCGTCAATGGGTTTTTTAAATATTCGATGACTTCTGGATTTATGCCTTGAGCTCGTATTAATTCCAAAGTGGAACGGCTTTTACTACAACGTGGATTATGATAAATTTTCATTTTACTTTAATGTCATTACATTACCGGTGATGTAATGCGTACTTAAATCCCAACCGGTATAAGTAATTTGATAAACATATACATTATTGAAATTGTTTTTACCTCTAAAATTACCATCCCATAGTTGGTGCTTATTATCCGCTTGAAATACTGTTTCGCCCCAACGATTAAATACTTTCAAGCTAAAATCTTTAACAAAAACCGGTACGATGCCCCATTTATCATTTAAACTGTCACCGTTTGGGGTAAATACATTAGGCGCATAAACCACAGGTGCTTGTATAAGTTGTAATTCATTTGAGGTGCTGCTCGCATTGTAGCCATTGGGTCCTTCGTGTGCAATTATTTTATACCAATAAATTCCCCAATCTATGCTAAGTTTATCATCCACAAATGTGACATTGGGTGCCAGCGTATAATTTAATGAATCCAAGGTATCCTGTGGATCACGTCTTGCTATAGAATAATATTCAACGCCTCCTTTCCATTCTATATACGGATTCCAAGTTAAATGACTTTCAAAAGGAACAGAATTTCCTTGTAAAAGAATGGAACAAGCCTCGTTACTTTTTTTACTGATATAACCACATTTACTTGTTGCTATTAATTGATAACAATAAGAATGATTCATTACATCCACCTCAGAATCTAAATATGAAATTTCATTTCTATTTTTAAAAATCTTAAGAAGAGTTAAAGAATCTCCGAGTTTATCTGATTTTTTATATAGTATATAGCTCATAAAATCTCCTTCCGGAGCTACTTGCCAATTAATTCTAACTTTTTTATTTTCTACACTTGCACTAACAATATATCTGGAAGAGGGTGCTTTTGGATAACTTGGATCGGAATACACAAGATAACTGGGATCACCCGCTTTACCGCATATATTATATCCTATAAAATAATACTTATAAAATTTATGGGTATTATCAAATGCTGTTTTATCCAAAAAATAGGAAACATTTATCTTACTGAATAGCGTGTCAACAACCGTTTCAGTGCTATCAGGATTTTTTCTTATTAAAAGATAATAGGCAAAATATTTATTAATATCCAGTTGTCCGAAATTAATGCGCAAAGTATTACTATCTATTCTATCTAAACAAACAATTTGAGGAGGAGCAGGGGTAGGAGTAGGAAGAATAATAATCTTTATTTTTGAACTCGAAATTCTATGAATTGGACAGCCATTATCTTCTGTCCTAAAATAAACATATTCCGTGTCCGGTGCATTTGTATTGCAATTTGTCACCCAATCAAAATAAGTATGATACTCGCCTTTTCCACCACCACTGCCTTCGCTTAAGGTTGCATAGGGCGGTTTGATTGTTTTGCTACCATTAAAAACGGTTCCCGTATAAGAAAAATAAACAGAATCTTTGTTTGGGTCTACAATGTCTATCGGGAAATGCAAGGTATCAATGGCATAAATAGTATATACATCATTATTGGCGGAATCATTATATACCGGCGCAGGATTATTGGCACAAGAACTTATTGTTAATTGTAATTCTCTTCGTATTTCACCTAGTTTCTTTCCATGCCGGTATTCTTCCACACGAATAGAAATTGCATATACTCCTTGTGCTCTTGGCGTAACACTTAATTGTCCGGTATGGGGATCTATTTTTAATTTATCATTGCTATAAGCATCCATGATATTATTTAAGGAATAACCTCTAACCCATGATACATCAGGATAAGGTCCTGCATTCATAACTGGGTAGTTGGTCTGCTTATCATCATTGGGATTGGAGCCGCTGGTAAATCCTTTTAAAGGAGTAACTAATGAATACACTAAGGAATCTCCGTCAGCATCCGTGCAATTGTAATTAAATACAAAAGGGCTTCCTACACAAAGCAAGGTCAAAGGATCTTTTTTAAAAACCGGGGTTGAGTTTATAATGTCTAATCTAGGAATTTCCATATAATAGGCTTCTCCTGTATTTCCCGAAGAACCAACTCCTACATCTATATTTTTAATAATAACATTTCGGCAGCAACGCTCCCAACTGAAATAATAGCCGGCTGTGCTCGTGTAAATATTCGGGTCTAAACTTACTCTGGTTTTATAGGTTCCAATATGGGTACAACCTGTAGGAATGCGAATGCAATTTTTAGCCACAAATACCAGAGTATCATTAGAAATAATGTTACCCATATAAATATCCTGAACCATACGGTTGTTGGATTTATCATACATTCCAACATGTACATTTTCATTGAACCACGGAATCCCATGTTCACAATCCCTAAAGATGTGAAGTGATAATTCATATACATTGCCACTTACATGTTGTAAACTAAAATCTCCTCCAACCAAATGCGATGCCTTGGCCTCAGTTAAGGCAAAGAAAATGAGAAATATGGAGCAGAGTTTTTTCATTTTTGGCAATTCAACCTAAATTAAAAAAAGAACATACAAAAGTCGCAATAATAAACATCAATCCTATAAAATGATAGCTATTTCTATGTCATATTACGAAATAACTGCCAAATAAGTTGGGTACTCAGTGGCATAACTAACATTATATCTTAGCAGGTAAGTTCCTTTTTATGCAAATAGGAACAATTGTCCTTTTATTAATAATTACTAACTTCGAGCCTCCAAAGTCTAATAAGTTTAAAATGCTGCAAGTACTAGTTAATAAGGAAACGAAATTTGAAATTGAAAATAAGGATAATATATTTACAATCAATGGAGTATCCTATAAGCCTGATATTGCAAAAGTATCTGAATCAGAATATCACATGATTCTGAATTATAAATCATATCGGTTGGTAATTGCAGAGCAACTTAATGATAAAGAGCTTGTTATCGAAGTAAATGGCACCAGGTATCCTATATCTTTGAAGGATAATTTTGATATTTTATTAGAGAAGTTGGGGATGAATAGTTCTGCCAATCAATTGGCTAAAGATGTAAAAGCCCCAATGCCCGGATTAGTAGTTGATGTTTTAGTAACTCCGGGTCAAGAAGTAGAAAAAGATACCCCTTTACTTATTTTAGAAGCAATGAAAATGGAAAATATTTTAAAATCCCCGGGTGCCGGTATTATTGATAAAATATTTGTTCATAAAAAAGATGCAGTTGAAAAAAACCAAGTGCTTATTGCATTCAAATAATTATTGATTTGTAATTTATTCCAACAATATTATACATTCATTAATGCCTAGTGTGCAAATAAGTCTTGCTAGCAGTATTTTAATAACTTAATAAATTACTACCTTTGCACTTCCATGAGAAAATCACTAGTTTTTATTATTTCCTGCCTACTTTTGTTTGCTTGTAAGCAATCAAAAGAGTCTGATTCACAAAAAGATAAAGAAAAGGAGTATATTATAGCTACCTATCATCGAACTATTGATTTCGGGGATATAGGCGGAGCTATTTTTAGCATACAATCCTTGCTTTCGAGGGATACCAGCAATTATAGCTATTATGATTCCTTGGCCATTCTCTATTATAATTCCAATAATTTTGCACAATCCTTCAAAGCAGCGGATAAAGCTTTAGTTAAATATCCAAATAGTCCAAAATTAATTCGTTTGATGGCAGAAGATGCCAAACGTATGGGCAGAGATGATTTAGCCTTGCCTTATCTTTTAAAATTAAATGAAGGAAGCAAGGATCCGCAATTGCAGTATGAAATTGCTGTATCGCGTTTTTATAATAAAAATTATGAGGATGCAGAGAAGGCGGTGATGGAAACCATGAAAGTTCCGAACAGTGATCATGTTTTTGTCCTTATTGCCGCTGCAGATGGAAAGCAACAAAAAGTTCCTATGCATGCAGCATTGTACAACTTATTAGGTTTTATCAGAGAAAAACAAAATAAAAAGAAAGAGGCTTTGGATAATTATAATAAAGCATTACAAATTTATCCTGAGTTTACACAAGCAAAAAACAATATTGACGCATTAAATAAATCAAAATAAATATGAAAATTTCTGTAGTCCTTTTTATACTATTGGCTCTTGGATTTGGAGCATGTAAAAATAACACCGGATCCGCAAAATCAGGTGGAGAATCCATATCAGTATCAAAAGATGAAAATGCAATAGCTTTAAATAAAAAAATATTTGCAACAGCAACCCATAATAAAGATTATTATACCGCATTGTATGCAGCAAATGCCATCATAGCTTTGGACAGTTCCAACGCAACTATATATTATGATACTTTAGCAACAATTTATGCCGGATTAAGTCAAATTGATGCTGCCACACAAATGGCAAATAAAATACTTGCAAAGGATCCGAACAATAAAAAAATGTTGGAAATAAAAGCAAGCGGTGCTGCGGCTACCGGTGATATGACTACTGCTATTTCAATCAGCAAAAAGCTTTATGAATTAAATAAGCAGCCTAAGTATTTGTTTAATATTGCTACTTTGTATATTCAAGGTGGAAACTATGGTGAAACGGAGCAAACGCTAGATCAAATAGAAAAGGATCCAAGATATGCTAAGGATTCTGTTGATATGCCGGGGCAAAGGCAAGGAGCTTTTCAACGCGTTCCTTTAGAGGCAGCGGTAATTTACTTACGCGGAAATCTAGATTTGAGTAAAAATAGAATTATGGAAGGAGCTACTAAAATAAAGCAAGCAATTGATCGCTTTCCTGCATTTTACATGGCTCGCAGAGATATGCAAATGATTCAACAAAGCATGGCACAGCAAGGAAAAGGTGCGGCTCCTAGAAGATAATTGAACCACAATGGTTCATTTTATGTTGAATTGCGGACTATTAGCTACCATTTAATAAAATAGTACAGTTTACCATTATGAGCGCAAAGAAAAAAGCACCACCTATACCTATTGAGCAAATTGAAGGGGGAACGATTGAAGTTTTTGGTGCTCGTGAACATAATCTTCAAAATGTAGATATTGTTTTACCGCGAAATAAACTTATTTGTTTTACGGGGCTGAGTGGAAGCGGTAAATCTTCTTTGGCATTCGATACCATTTATGCAGAAGGTCAGCGTAGGTATATGGAAACCTTTTCATCCTACGCGCGTCAATTTATGGGCAATATGCAACGCCCTGATGTAGATAAAATAAATGGCTTAAGTCCGGTTATTGCCATCGAACAAAAAACAGTCAGCAGAAATCCCCGATCTACCGTAGGCACGATTACTGAAATTTATGATTTTCTTCGTCTTCTTTATGCCCGTGGTTCCGATGCATATAGCTATGTAACCGGCAAAAAGATGGTTCGATTTTCCGATGAGCAAATTCTATCTGCTATCAACGATCGATTTCCGGGGCGATCAATTTTTATTTTGGCACCTTTGGTTAAAAGAAGAAAGGGGCATTATAGAGAGTTATTTGAACAACTTCAAAAAAGCGGTTATACTCGAGTTAGGGTCGATGGTGACGTCCAGGACATTGTTCCTAAAATGCAATTGACCCGTTACAAAATTCATGATATAGAATTAGTAATTGATAGGATAAAAATTGGGGACAATACCGATTCTCGTTTGAGAACTTCCATGGATTTAGCACTTAAACAAGGCAAAGGCACTTTGAGTGTATTGGATGTAGAAAGTGACACAGAATTTCATTTTAGCCGTAATTTAATGTGTTTGGAATCGGGTATTTCTTATGATGAGCCGCAGCCTAATACTTTTTCATTTAATACACCATATGGTTGGTGTCCTAAATGTAAAGGCCTTGGTTTTACGTATCAATTTGAAATGGCGGCCATTTTTCCGGATACTGAACTAAGTATAAGAAGTGGTGGTATAGCACCGTTTGGAAAGGAAATTGATGCATGGACTCTTTCTGTTCTGAAAGCAGTTGGCAAAAAGCATAATTTTAAATTAAATGATCCTATAAAATCTATTTCTGAAGCAGGCATACAGGAAATGTTATATGGTAGCGAAGAAAAATTAGCGGTTGAATATAATTATTCAGAATATAGTGTTGAAAATGGAGGACTGGTTCAGCATTTTCAAGATATTTTAATTGGCAAAACCAATTCTCCACTCAAAGAAACATTAGAAGAATTTGGTAGTTTAGCAGATTGTCCGGATTGTCATGGATATCGCTTAAAACAGGAATCCCTATACTTTAAGGTTGGTGAGAAACATATAGGGGAATCTTCCTTATTGGAATTAGATCAATTCATGCAATGGATTGATGATGTAAACGCCGGATTAGATAAAAAAGGAAAGTTGGTTGCCGGCGAGATTCTGAAAGAAATCCGAACTCGAACTCAGTTTTTATTGGATGTCGGATTAAATTATTTAAATCTCAATCGTCCCGCATTTTCGTTATCCGGAGGTGAAGCTCAAAGAATTCGATTAGCGACACAAATAGGTTCCCAATTAATAAACGTAACGTATATTTTAGATGAACCAAGTATTGGCCTTCATCAGAGAGATAATGTGCGATTAATTCAATCTTTAAAAAATTTACGTGACCTTGGAAATACTGTTATTGTTGTAGAACACGATAAGGATATGATCCTTGAATCTGATTATATTGTTGATTTAGGTCCCGGTGCGGGTATTCATGGCGGAAAGATTGTTGCTGAAGGTACCATAACAACCATTATGAATTCCGGAAGTATTACTACGCAATATTTAGAAGGAACGCGAAGTATCTTGGTGCCCAAAGAGCGCAGAAAAGGAAACGGAAAATTTCTTGAATTAAAAGGTGCAAAAGGACACAATTTAAAGGACGTTTCGGTTAAATTCCCTTTAGGCACATTAATATGTTTAAGTGGGGTATCAGGCAGTGGTAAATCCACTTTAATTACGGATACATTATATCCGATTCTAAAAAAACATTTTTTCCATTCAGCTGCCATTCCTCTTCCGTACAAAAGCATTGATGGTCTCAAGGAATTGGATAAAGTTATAGAAATAGATCAATCTCCGATAGGAAGAACGCCTCGAAGCAATCCTGCTACCTATACAGGTTTATTTACACATATTCGAAATTTATTTGCTATGTTGCCCGAGGCAAAAATTAGAGGCTATCAGCCGGGACGCTTCTCATTTAATGTTAAAGGAGGACGGTGTGAAGAATGTGGCGGGGCAGGCTTAAAATCCATTGAAATGAATTTCTTGCCGGATGTTTATGTGGAATGTCCAACTTGCTTTGGAAAGCGATACAATCGCGAAACGTTGGAAGTTAGATATAAAGGCAAATCCATATCTGATGTTTTGGATATGACAGTGGAACATGCAGTTGATTTTTTTGAGAATATTCCTCAAATCAAGAAAAAAATTGAAACATTGGCAGAAGTGGGCTTGGGTTATATAAGTTTAGGACAATCCTCTACAACATTAAGCGGAGGCGAAGCTCAAAGGGTTAAGTTAGCCACTGAATTATCGAAGCGTGATACAGGAAAGACATTTTATATTTTAGATGAACCCACTACCGGTTTACATTTTGAAGATATTAGAATATTAATGGAACAAATAAATCGTTTGGTGGAACGAGGGAATACCGTCTTAATAATAGAGCATAATCTGGATGTGATAAAATTGGCAGATTGGGTAATTGATTTAGGGCCTGAAGGGGGCGCCGGAGGAGGCCGTATTTTAGCAGAAGGAACACCGGAACAAGTTGCAAAGAGCAAAAATAGTCATACCGCCATTTTCCTTAAAAAGGAATTGCAAATAAAGTAAATTGAATATACTGAGAATAAAAAAAAACGGGCTTACAGGCCCGTTTTTCATGAATATATATTAGATCAAACAAAATAGTCAAGGGATAGTCATCTTAATTCTGAATTAAGATGACAAATTAATTACCATCTTCTTCCCCATCCTTCATGGCGATAGTATGGTCTTTCGCAACGTTCAAACCTATGATATCTATATTCAGGATAAACTCTTACTTGGCAAGGTTCTGCATAATATCTAGGTACCGGTTGATAAATTACTCGTTCATGGAATTCACCACAATGACGACCATATCCAAATCCACCTCGAGGATGAGCAAATAATCCAGTGCTGAGTAAGAAGGCTGCTGCTAGTACGATTAGAGTTTTCATAGCTTTAATTATTTATTGTTATTTAGATTATTTCAAACCTTGTGCCAAATTGAAATATTATTTTTAAAACTCTATAAAACAATAAGTTAAATTATGAATATGCCAGTCGTACTTTTCGTTTTTATCTGTACCTTCGTATATATTACTTTAAGTTATACTTAATTTTTGGCATGGAAAAAATCATCTTAGGCATTGATCCCGGAAGTCAGATAATGGGATACGGAATAATTACCAGTGTTGGTAAAAGTTTTCGTTTGCTTGATCTTGGCGTTGTTCAAACTGGAAAACATAAGGATGGCATGGAAAAAATGAAAGTAATTTTTGAAGAAACTTCTCGTCTTATACAATTACATTCACCGACCGAACTTGCCATTGAGGCACCGTTTTACGGGAAAAATATTCAGTCTATGTTAAAATTAGGAAGGGCACAAGGGATTTCCATAGCGGCTGCATTAAATCATGGCTTGGAAGTATTCGAATATGCGCCTAGAAAAGTAAAGCAAAGCATTACCGGTAAAGGAACAGCTACCAAAGAACAAGTTGCAAATATGTTGCAAAGATTGTGTGATATTGGAGAATTACCACAATATATGGATGCTACTGATGGCTTAGCTGTAGCTGTTTGTCATTTTTTCCAAAATGGCATGCCTGCACCAAGCAAAGGAGCAAGTACTAAATCTAATAAAAAATACGGATCCTGGGAAAGTTTTGTTTCAGATAATAAAACTAGGTTGAAGTAATTATATTATAATTACATAAATTTTCTTTTCCTGGTTTTCATTTCAGCGCTTGCTTCTTGTTTACATTAAGTTAATGTATCGCTAATGATTTAATTATATATGCACACTTATTTTGCATATTGAATAAGTGTAGCTAAACATTAGCAACTATGGCACAAAGCGCACAAATCATTCATCCACCTATCCAGAATCTTTCTGCGAGCCCTGTACTCTCACCTTTAAAAAGTCTGAATTCCTTTAAATCAAAGGTAATGAAATCAATATATTTTATGTATGAAACAATCCTGCTCCATTGTTTTTTTTACAAATTGGCAGGAATTTCATCTGCCTTTAGATTTTTAAGAAGTAAACGACAGTGAGGAAATTAAAATAAACACAATATGATGGAAAAAACGGAAGGGAAAAGGAAAGTAGAAGTAGCCATAATTTCAGATGTTCATTTAGGAACTTATGGTTGCCATGCCAAAGAAATTTTATTGTATCTAAAAAGTATTAAGCCAAAAATTTTAGTTCTCAACGGTGATATTATAGATGTATGGCAATTTAGTAAACGATATTGGCCGACATCACATATGAAAGTTGTGAAACAAATTACCGGTATGCTAAGTAAAGGTACTAAGGTTTATTATGTAACCGGAAATCATGATGAAATGCTGAGAAGATTTGCCGGACAGACCATGGGAAATTTGGAATTGGTCAATAAAGTTGTTTTGAATTTGGATGGTAAAAAAACATGGATTTTTCATGGAGATGTTTTTGATGTAACCATGGAACATTCTAAGTGGCTTTCTAAATTGGGAGGTACCGGATATGAAATTTTAATTTTACTTAATAAGGCAGTAAATTGGATTTCTAAACGAATGGGGAAAGGCAAATTATCTTTCTCAAAAAAAATAAAAAATAGTGTGAAAGGCGCCGTTAAATATATTAATGATTTTGAAGGCACAGTTGCAGATATTGCTATTGAAAATGGATATGACTATGTAGCTTGTGGTCATATTCATCAACCGGAAATTCGTAAAATTAAAACGGACAAGGGAGAAATAACGTATTTAAATTCCGGTGATTGGATTGAGAACTGTACTTCCTTAGAATATAATGAAGGAAAATGGAATTTGTTTCATTTTGATCAAGACGAAAAGCTTAAAGCCAAATTGGAAAAGAAGTTGCGAAAGGAACCAGCCAACAAAGAATTGTTTGCAAATGTTGTTCGTGAACTTAAAGAAATGCACTTATGAGAATATTATATGCCATCCAAGGAACGGGAAATGGTCATTTGAGCCGCGCTCGTGACATTATTCCGATTTTAAAACGTAAAGCAGATGTTGATTTATTAATAAGCGGTACGCAGGCAGATATTGCATTGCCGTATCCAGTAAAGTATCGTTTCGAAGGGATGGGGTTTATTTTTGGAAAAAAGGGAGGAGTAGATTTATTACAAACTTACAAGGATTTAAATTTTAAAAATTTAATGAATGAAATAAATCAGCTCCCGGTGGAAGATTATGATATTGTAATAAGTGATTTTGAACCGGTTTCTTCTTGGGCTTGTTTGCTCAAAAATAAACCATGTATTGCGTTTAGTCATCAAAGTGCAGTGATTACAAAGGGAACCCCTCAGCCGAAGAAAAAAGATTTGATGGGGATTGCTTTATTAAAATATTATGCTCCATCCACAGCACAATATAGTTTGCATTTTGCCCGATTTACAGAAACGATGTACACTCCTGTTATTCGTAGTGAGGTTCGTGCAATGAAAATTTCTGATCATGGACATTATACGGTGTATTTACCAGCCTATGATGATGACGTATTGATGGAACAATTATCTAAATTTCCAAATATAAAATGGGAAGTTTTTTCAAAGCATAATAAGAAGGCGATTAAAAAAGGAAACGTTCAAATTTGGCCTATCAATAATGAAGCATTTATGAAGAGTATGGCCTCAAGTACAGGTGTATTGTGCGGTGCTGGATTTGAAACCCCTGCTGAAGCTTTATTTATGGGGAAAAAGCTTATGGTCATTCCTATGAAACATCAATATGAACAAAAGTGTAATGCACGAACTTTAGAGTATATGGGAATACCCGTGATTAAAAGTTTGAAAGATAAACATCATGCTAAAATTCAACATTGGTTAGATAAGGGCAAGGTATTAAAAGTAAATTTTCCGGATATTACAGAAGATATTATTGACACAATTATACTTAAGCATTATCAGCCAAAATCTGCACCTGTTCGTCCAATAAGAGAAAACACGCGTGCCAGACTACAAACGGCAAGTATTTAGTCAACTTAGCTTTTGTATTAATTTAGAAATTCATTTTATAACTCACATATCCATTGCAGCGTACAGATTTTGGTGAAGAATTTAAATGGGGAGTATCAACTGCTGCCTACCAAATAGAAGGAGCGCATGATACCGATGGCAAAGGTCCTTCTATTTGGGATCATTTTACCTCTATAAAAGGAAAAATCGCCGATAATCATCACGCCCGTCATTCTGGCGATTTTTATAATAATTATCCCGGTGATATTGAATTATTAAATACGCTTTCAATTCCTAATTTTCGATTTTCAATCAGTTGGCCAAGGGTGATGCCGGGGGGGGTTCATTTTAATAGAAAAGGCCTGGATTTTTATCATAGGGTAATTGATGCTTGTTTAGAAAAAAACATTGAACCATGGATAACTCTCTATCATTGGGATTTGCCATTGGCATTGCATAGGCAAGGCGGTTGGGAAAATCGAGATATTGTTTCTTGGTTTGCAGAATATGTTTATTTATGTGCCAGAGAATTTGGTCATAAAGTTAAATATTGGATGGTATTGAATGAACCCATGGTTTTTACCGGAGCAGGTTATTTTTTGGGTATTCACGCACCTGGGAATAAAGGTTTAAATAAATTTCTGAAGGCGGTACACCATGCTACATTGGCTCAGGCACGTGGCGGCACTATCCTTAAAAAGGAATTGCCTCAAGCAATGGTTGGATCTACTTTTTCGTGTTCTTATTTAACTCCATATAGCTCAAGCGAAAGGGATGCACGTGCAGTGGTTCGCGCTGATGCCTTACTAAATCGGTTATTTATTGAACCTTCCTTAGGTTTGGGATATCCGATAAAGGATTTACCATTTTTGGAAAGAATTGAAAAGTATTTTCATGCAAATGATGAAAAGCGAATGTATGTTGATTTTGATTTTATAGGTATTCAAAATTATACCAGAGAAGTCATTAAACATTCATGGCTCACGCCTTTAATTCATGCTAAAATTATTCCTCCTGCCAAGCGCAAAGTACCCGGAACAGTGATGAATTGGGAAGTGTATCCGGAAAGTATTTATCAAATGATTAAAAAATTTAGTGCATATCCGGGGGTAAAGAGAATTTATGTAACCGAAAATGGAGCTGCTTTTCCTGATCATGTTCACGGAGGAAAAATTAATGATTTGGAACGAATAAGTTTTCTTAAAAACTATTTGGCTCAAGTTCTTCGCGCCAAAAATGAAGCATGTCCGGTAGAGGGTTATTTTGTATGGACTTTTACAGATAATTTTGAGTGGGCGGAAGGATATCATCCACGGTTTGGCTTGGTTCATGTAAATTTTGATACTCAAGAAAGAATTATCAAAAACTCAGGTTATTGGTATCAAGCATTCCTCCAAGGAAAAGAAAACCTAAAGTTCCATCCGGAACCATTTCTAACTTCCAACTAAGCTTATCAAGGCATTTAATGAAGCTATATATTTGATAATCAAAAATAAGGCTTTTTGATGAGGATTAGCTAATCGTAAATTTATTTAAAGTATTAATTAACAATATTTTAAGTATGTAGCTTTGTGCTAAGTACATTCATTTAGTGTAAATTAGATTTGCGATGCTTAAAGTGCTGAAAAATAACCCCATATAATTTCAATATTTTTTTTCAACATTTACACCGGCGTCAAAAATCATTTTGGCTTTTTCCCTACATTTGTGAAATAGATTTCTTGAACGATGGAGGAGCACACAAACAGTTTCGAAGAGGAAAGCCGTCTATTGGCGGAACGATATGAGAAGCAGGCTGATGAAGATGCTCCAGCTTATTTTGAATCCGATGAATTTGAGGTAATTATAGAGCATTATTTACGCATTGGGAATTTCAGAAAAGCTTTGGAAGTAGCTGAACTCGGATGTAGTCAATTTCCTTATGCTGCCATTTTTATGTTAAAGAAAGCTATGTTGGTTTCATTATTGGATAGTTCCTATGAAGAATCTATGCAATTGCTCAATCAAGCCTTAATTTTTGAACCAACCAATCCGGATATTTATGAACAAATGGCCGTTCTACATGAGGACAATGGTAATACAGATGAGGCCTTAGCTTGTTATGACCAAGCCATTTCCTATGGCGGCAATATTGAGGATATTATTTTTGCAAAAGCCTATATATTTGAGGATAATGAAAAATATAAAGAAGCAATTTTTTGCTTAGAGGAAATTTTAATTCGTGATCCTCAGAATTTTAATGCTATCTACGAATTAGCATATTGTTATGACTATTTAGATCAAACTGAGAAATCTATAGAATTATATTTAAAATTTATTGATTTTAAACCTTACTCAGCGGATGCTTGGTTTAATGTAGGTTTGCTTTACTCTAGATTGGAGAAATATACTGAGGCTATTCAGGCCTATGAATATGCTACTTTTGCAGACAAGAAGTATGTTTCGGCCTATGCTAACATGGGACAGGTATATATTTTGCTTGAGAAATTCGATATGGCTATTTCTTGTCTGGAGGAGGCTATAAAAATATTCCCTGAAAACTCAAGTTATTATTGTCAAATTGCTAACTGTTATAAGCTTACGGAACAATATGAAGATTCCAGGCACTTTTTCAGAAAGGCGATGGAACTTGATGATAAGAACGCGGAAGCTTGGTATGGCATGGGTCTTTCCTATTTTTTTGAAGATCGTTTAAATCAAGCAATGTTTTATTTGAAAAAGTCAGTAGCCTTGGCTCCAGATCAGGATAACTATTGGTCTAATATTGGTCACTGTGCTTTGGAAATGGGTGAATTAGAGCTTTGCGAACAAGCTTATAAAAAGGCCTATGAATTAGGGAATGAAGCGGATAGTTTTGAATACTTAAAGGATTATGTTTATGCCCTTCATTTGATGGATAAATACGACGAAGCGATAGCCTTGGTCCGTGAAGCCATAGAAGAATGGGATAATCATCCTCACTTATTAATGATGTTGGCAGGACTTTTGTATGCAACAGGTCGTTTGGAACAGGGTGATGACTTATTTGAATTGGCCTTGGGTATGAATCCAAAATCTTACCATGTTTTATTTGAATATTTTGAAGAACAAGAAAGTAATGCGCATTTGTGGGTATTAATTGGAAAATATCAGGCATAAGTTAGAACTTATTGCTGAGCACAAAAGGTGAATTACAATTATAATAGATAGAGAACAATGAATTTTGAAATGTCGCAACTTCCTCATCGTACCTTGAAACCACGTCAAGACGGTTTGACTATGGTAATGGATAAGGGCGTGAGCTTGAGAGAAGCAGAAGATTTTGTA
>CAIKRV010000056.1 GCA_903829945.1 uncultured bacterium
AAAATGGTTCCTACACAGCATGAACTAAAATCTCGTCCGCAGGTGGTCAATTTGATCCGGTGCGGGGTGGTCAATTTAGACCGGAATCAAGTGGTGAGCTTTGTCCGATGGACGGTGGTCAGTTTGACCGAGTTTTCCACGCTATGTCTATACCTTTAGTTAATGCAAGAGTGGCAAAGGTATGCCTTGCCATATGGGCAGTAAGATTCTTAGTAATTTTTGCCTTTTTTTGAATTGTTTTCAAATGTTCATTTAGCTTTTGGTTAGTAATTTTTTTAAAGATATGCTTTTGATTTACATCCTTGCCATCCAGTATTTCCAACGCTTCTTTAATTAGAGGAATTTCCGTAATGTGGCTGGTTTTAATATTTTCAAAGGAAAGAATTTTGTTGATGTCATTTTTACTTTTGAAAGTTAGAATATTATCCCAGGTAATATTAATGAGATCTGAAAAACGCAAACCTGTATAGCATGCAAAAAGGAACATTTCCTGAGCATTTATTTCCCCGTCATTTAAAAGACGCAATTCTAAAATGTCCTTTACTTCCATTTCGGTAAGATAGGTTCGGTTGGATACTCCCTTCTTAATTTTAAACATTGCAAAAGGGTAAGACTTAATGTATCCTTTATGGTACGCCGAATTCACATAAGTCCGAAATACGCTAAGAGTTTTGGAAGCAGTATTTCTGTTTAAATTGCATTCCCCCAACAGATAGCTTTCAAATCGAGTAATGAAATCGTGATTTATTTCGGACAAGGTTAGATTTGGAGCAAATGCCTTTACCTTATTGCGCATCTTTCTATATACTTCCAAGGCACTCTTTGAAATAGTTTGAGATTGAATCTTATACTCGCTTTCAAAAAAATCAAAGAAGCTTCGGGAAATATCCATCGCGCCCTTCTTATAATAGTTATGAAAGGTTTCAAGCGTGAGTGGCTTATCTTCAAATGAAAAGTATTGGAAAATTTTAAGGACTTCTTTTTCCTTGTCCTGGATATAATTATTTAAAAAAGCAGAATTGCCTTCTCGCGGTTTTACCTGATGGGTATTATTATCCCAAAACTTAGGATCAATTGATTTTTTTAGGGAGTAATACTTTCTTTTCTTGCCAATAGAAACACACAGGTAAAGTACGCTTTTCCCTTTATCTGATTGCTCATTTCTTAGTACGGTGTACACACTTGCCATAAGCCAAAATTAGTATACTTTTTAGTGTACAAAATAAATGCCAAAGGCGAGAAATTAGTTTCCTTTATAAGCAAAAGAAATGCCCCTACATGGGGCATTTCTAAATAGTTAAGAACTTTTTGAGACCATTGTTCTATTGTCTGGCGGAGAAACAGGGATTCGAACCCTGGATACCCTTTTGGGGTATACACGCTTTCCAGGCGTGCGCCTTCAGCCACTCGGCCATCTCTCCATTTTTTTTAGAGCACTGCAAAGGTAGTAATTTTCCTAAATGTATGAAAAAGAAATTTTTAAGTTACTTTAATGCAAACAATATCAATACAATAATAGTATGGAAGGCTGGTTTTAGCACTTTTAAAGTATCCTATTAAATGTTTTGCTAGTCATTTATTTCTTGTTAAATATATTTATGGCCAGGACTCCCATGATGCTGAAATAAACGACACTGTTTAATGGTTTTGAAGCAATTAAACAACTTACACGGCTGCATCCAACAAAATAATAATAAGCATATCCGCTAATTCCTCCTATAATTATTCCCAAAATACTTCTATGATATTTCATTCTTTTGATTTACTACAAAGTTATCATATGCGCCTACTTTAGTAATGTATCAATGGTTACAAAGTAATTATTTTCTTGATATCTAAGTACTTTAATCATTGCATGAGTAAGGGTCTTAATAATCCTCTAAATAGATCGG
>CAIKRV010000057.1 GCA_903829945.1 uncultured bacterium
AGAAATCATTATTTACTATAAGTATATGATTAATAGTAACTTGAATTTGTCTATAGTTTAATGTCTCAAACTCGAGTAAAAAGAGAATAAAAGCATGGAATTACTCAAAAAAATGCTTAACTTTGCGCCCTTTATTTGAGTTAAGGGTGTGAATTATTTAAAGGAATTTGTCATCAATTTTGGCAACTTAAAGCCGGGAATTCATAAATATGAATTTGAAATTGGAGAAAAATTCTTTGAGCAATTTGAATATTCCTTAGTTAAGCACGGTTCGTTACAAGTAATTTTGGACCTGGAAAAGCAGAAAGAAACACTGATGCTTTTTCATTTTAAAATTAATGGATTAATTGTGTTACAGTGCGATAGGTGTTTGGATAATTATTCATTCCCACTCAATACGGAAGAGCAACTGATTGTTAAATTGCAGGAAGCACCGAAAGAAACAGATGATGATGAAATCATTTTCCTTCCGGTGGAAACCTATCAAATTGACATCAGTTCATATATATATGAATATATAAACTTAGCTTTGCCACTAAAGAGTGTATGCAACTTAGGTGCAAAAGAATGTAACCCGGAAATGCTGGCGGTATTGGAGAAAATGAATACACCACCTAAAGCAGATGATAATACAGACCCGCGCTGGGAGGGTCTAAAAGGTTTAAATTAAAGTAAATACGTAATAAAAGCATAAAACTATGCCAAATCCTAAACGAAAAATATCGAAAACCAGAAGGGATAAAAGAAGAACCCATGACAAGGCTTCTGTTCCAACATTGGCCATTTGTTCCAATTGTGGATCACCTCACCTTTACCACAGAGTGTGCACAGAGTGCAATCATTACAGAGGTAAGCTGGTTCATGAAACTAATACTGAAGCATAATTAAAAATTTACCAAGCAACGCAATGCGTATAGGCCTGGACATTATGGGTGGCGATTATGCCCCTCAGTATCCTTTGGAAGGGGTGGCTTTAGCCATTAATCATCTTCCGGAGGAAGCTAAAATTGTTATGTTTGGTGATCAAGAAGCCATTACTACTTTTGCAAGCAAGCATAACTTTAATCCGGACAAATATGAAATTGTTAGTACCACCCAAATTATTGATATGGGTGAGTCTCCTACCAAAGCGATGACCAGCAAGCCGGATTCGTCCATTCTTGTGGGGCTTAAGCATTTGGCCATGGGCAAGGTAGATATTTTTATTAGTGCCGGAAATACCGGTGCAGTATATGTGGGTGGTTTATATACAGTTAAGGCTATTGAAGGAGTTCTTCGTCCGGCCATCATGACCCTCATTCCTAAAGTGAGTGGTGGACATGGAATTATTTTGGATGTTGGCGCTAACGCCGATTGTAAGCCTGAAGTACTTTACCAATTTGGTGTACTGGGTTATAATTATTCCAAATATGTTTTGGGTGTAGAAAATCCTAAAGTCGGCCTATTAAATATTGGCTCAGAACCTGAAAAAGGAAATCTAGCCTCCCAAGCAGCTTATACTTTACTTGAAGGCAATCAAAAATTTGATTTTATCGGAAACCTTGAAGGTTACGACCTTTTTAATGATAAAGCTGACGTAATTGTAACAGATGGTTTTACAGGCAATGTAGTGCTTAAAACTGCTGAAACTATTTATAAAATAATGAAATCCAGGGGTATAAATGATGATTACTTCAATAGGTATGATTATGAAACCTATGGAGCTACCCCAATCTTAGGATTAAATAAACCTGTTCTTATTGCTCATGGAGTTTCTTCTCCTGAGGCTTTCAGTCAGATGTTGGAACTTGCAACGCAAATCCTACATTCTAAGTTTATTGAAAAGATAAAACAGGCTTTTGAATTAGAGCCTACCAAATGAAAAAAATAAGAGCCGCCATTACCGGAGTAGGTGCTTATGTGCCTGATTTTGTTCTAACGAACGAACTATTGGAAAAAATGGTGGATACAACCTCCGATTGGATAGAATCCCGTACAGGTATTAAAGAACGTAGAATACTTAAAGGCGAAGGTCAAGGCGTTACCGTTATGGCTGAACAAGCTGTTTTGGAATTATTACGCAAAACCAATACGGATCCAATGGATGTAGAATTAGTTATACTAGCCAGTGTTACTCCGGATATGATATTCCCGGCCTCAGCTAATATTCTTTGTGATAAAATAGGAATGAAAAATGCCTGGGGTTTCGATTTAGAAGCAGCTTGTTCAGGTTTTATTTACGCACTTAATACGGCTTCTAAATTTATTGAAACTGGTACCCACAAAAAGGTAATCGTAGTTGGGGCAGATAAAATGTCTGCAATTATTGATTATACGGACCGTGCTACTTGTATTATATTTGGTGATGGCGCCGGTGCAGTTTTGTTGGAGCCCAATGACGAAGGATTAGGTTTTCAGGATGCCATATTAAAATCAGATGGTTCAGGACGACAATTCCTTTATCAAAAGGCCGGCGGATCAGCGTATCCTCCAAATGAGGAAACTGTTTCTCATCATGAACATTATGTTCATCAGGAGGGACAAACTGTATTTAAGTTTGCAGTAACCAATATGGCCGATGTTTCCTATGAAATTATGGAACGCAATCAATTGAAAGCGGATGATATAGCATGGTTGGCTGCACATCAAGCCAATAAGCGTATTATTGATGCTACCGCACAGCGCATGGGACTACCTGCCGAAAAAATAATGATGAATATTGAACGCTACGGTAATACAACCAATGGCACCATTCCATTACTTTTGCATGAATACGAAAGTAAATTGAAAAAAGGAGATAATATAATTATCTCAGCTTTTGGTGGCGGATTTACCTGGGGTAGCTTATATTTGAAGTGGGCTTATTAAAAAGACAAATGAAAATTTTCAGGTTCTGGAAACCTTGAAGTTTAAAATTTAATATTATATAAAGTGGCAACTACTGCAGATTTTAAAATGGGATTGTGTTTAGATTTTAATAATGATCTATACACTATCATTGATTTCCAACACGTAAAACCGGGTAAAGGACCAGCGTTTGTACGGACAAAATTAAAAAGCCTAAATACCGGAAAAATTATTGATCATACTTTCAATGCCGGTGTAAAAGTTACAACTGCACGTGTAGAAACACGTCCTCATCAATATTTATTTGAAGAAGAAAGCGGTTATGTTTTCATGAATAATGAATCATTTGAACAAGTAACCATTCCTGAAAAATTGGTTGAAAATGCTGATTTAATGAAGGAAGGTCAGGAAGTAGAAATTATGACACATGCTGAAACGGAAACACCATTAACCTGTTTGCTTCCGGCATTTGTAATTCTTGATGTAACCTATACTGAAACAGGTTTAAAAGGCGATACTGCCACCAATACTTTGAAACCCGCTACTTTAGAAACAGGTGCCAATGTGATGGTGCCTCTTTTTATAAATGAAGGTGACTCTGTAAAAATAGATACCAGAACAAGAGCATACGTAGAACGTGTAAAGAAATAACCCTATGGATGTAAAACAGATTCAGGAACTCATACGCTTTGTAGCCAAAGCGGGAGTAACAGAAGTTAGCCTGGAACAAGGCGACTTTAAAATTACGATCAAAACACAAGGTGAAGAGCGTGCTCCGCAAGCTGTACACCAAGTGTATCAAGTGCCTGCGCAAGCAGCTGCACCAGCCCCTGTAGCCGCGCCTGCTGCACCTGCAGCTATACCAGCTGCCGTGGATAATACCATTACCATTAAATCCCCAATGATTGGTACTTTTTATCAAAAGCCTTCACCGGATAAAGATCCATTTGTGAAAGTTGGAGATAAAATTAACAAGGGGCAAGTGGTATGCGTTATTGAAGCAATGAAGCTATTTAATGAAATAGAAGCTGAGGTTAGCGGTACTATTGTAAAAATATTGGTGAATGATTCTTCCCCTGTGGAATATGATCAGCCATTATTTGTCATCGAACCATAATAGCTTCTGGCTTTTTATTGCACAGGCCCCAATAATGCTAAACCATGGTTTAGCTGCATTGTAAATTAAACTGAAAAAAATGTTCAAGAAAATACTCATTGCAAATCGTGGTGAAATTGCCCTACGTATCCAACGTACTTGTAGGGAAATGGGAATAAAAACGGTAGCGGTTTATAGTACAGCTGATCGCGATAGCCTACATGTTAGATTCGCTGATGAAGCGGTTTGTATTGGTCCGGCCCCGAGTGCTAAAAGTTATTTGAATATGTCCAGCATCATTGCTGCGGCGGAAATTACTAATGCGGATGCCATACATCCCGGTTATGGATTCCTTTCTGAAAATGCAAAATTTTCTGAAATATGTGCTTTGCACGGCATCAAGTTTATTGGTGCTACTCCGGATCAAATAAATGCTATGGGAAATAAATCCATGGCTAAGGAAACCATGAAAAAAGCCGGTGTTCCTTGTGTACCGGGCTCTGATGGTGTATTAAATGATGTAAAAGAAGCAAAGAAAATAGCCGGTAAAATTGGTTATCCTGTAATTATAAAAGCCTCCGCCGGCGGAGGTGGACGTGGAATGCGTATCGTTTGGGAAGAAAGTGAAATCCAAAAAGCGTATGATTCCGCTAAACAAGAATCAGCTGCAGCTTTTGGAAATGATGACCTCTATATGGAAAAATATATTGAGGAACCACGTCATATCGAATTCCAAATTGTCGGTGATCAGTATGGTACGGTTTGTCACCTTTCCGAACGTGATTGTTCTATCCAACGTCGTCATCAAAAATTACTGGAGGAAACACCATCTCCTTTTATGACGCCTGAATTGCGAGATGAAATGGGAACTGCTGCCATTAAAGCAGCTAAATCCGTTAATTATGAAGGCGTGGGCACCATCGAATTTTTGGTGGATAAACACCGAAATTTTTATTTCATGGAAATGAATACCCGTATCCAGGTGGAACATCCGGTTACGGAAGAAGTAATCAATTATGATTTGATTAAAGAACAAATATTGGTGGCTGCAGGTGTGCCAATTTCAGGAAAAAATTATTTCCCTGAACGTTGTGCTATTGAATGCCGCATCAACGCTGAAGATCCATATAATGATTTTCGCCCAAGCCCGGGCAAAATTCTTAATCTTCATAAACCCGGTGGTCACGGTGTGCGCGTAGATACTCACGTTTATGCCGGTTATACCATTCCTCCAAATTATGACTCAATGATTGCAAAGCTGATTGTGGTGGCTCGTACCCGCGAAGAGGCCATCGTGAAAATGCGTCGTGCTTTGGATGAATTTATTATTGAAGGCATCCATACGACTATTCCTTTGCACATGCAACTGATGAATGATAAAAACTTCATTGAAGGTAATTTTACTACTGCTTTCATGAATACTTTTGAATTGAAGTAAAATTTTTTGTTACTTCGTTTTTTAGTCTGGCATGTTTCATTAATTAGGATGAGTTTGCTGAATAATGACTAATCGTTTGCATTGAAATACCTCAAGGATTTTTCCGAATTGTCCAATTTGCTGCCCTCCGGCAGTCATGCATCCATGACCCCTATTTTTACAGGTGATGAAATTGAGATGATACCTGATTTTAGAATTGAACATGTAAGTAAGGAATGGAAACAAGCACAAGAGGAATACATCAAATATCATGAGTTTTACAAAAGCGCAGGTACAACAAATCACTTTAAACATGAAATATTTTCTGTAAAAGAAATTTATCAGCATGAATTCCATTTAAAGGGTAAAATACTTGATGTTGGCGGTGCTCAGGGCAAACTAAGACATTTTTTGAAAGGAGATGAGCTTAATAATTATGTATGCTTAGATCCATTCCCTGAGGCGCTGGAAGGATTGGGAAATACCCCCGGATTATTTAGCAGTTACAAAAACCTAAACACACCTATGCAATTTGTAGCAGCCTATGCCGAGCATTTGCCTTTCAAAGATAATATTTTTGATACCATCCATATGCGCTCAGTTTTGGATCATTTTGCAGATGCCAAGGCTGCGCTTTTAGAATCGTACAGGGTTTTAAAACCAACAGGATACGTCCTTATCGGCCTAAATATTAAACACGGTGTTTGGTTACAAAACAAACCTAAACTAAGTTTGTTTGCAAGGCTGCGAAGGAAAATTTATAATATTTTATTTGATCAAGGTAAGCCCCCTGCAATACGTTATCTAACTCAAGCTGAGGATCATGTAAAAGATTGGAGCAGAGAAGAACTTATTACTTTGGTTCAAAGCTGTGGTTTTAAAGTTATCAAAGAACACCGGCAAAAACCACCATTTGGCCATTGCCTATATTTATTGATTCAGAAATAAAAACAGAATAATTCTGGGCTTAGGATGGCTCTAAATGAGGATTTTTAGGAGTTGAATTTCAAGGATTCCCTATTAAAGTAGTATTTCAGGTCATAAATGGTATATCTAGTTTTGTTTCAACTAATAGATTAAACCGTATGAAAAGAAAATTATTATTAATGGGCTTCATTTTTAGCCTTATTAGCATGAGTGCATCGTTATATGCACAGCAAATGGAAAATGGATGGCCAATGTATTTTAAAACAGCTTGGTCCTATCAATGGAGTGGTGGCGCATGGGTACAACAAGGTAGAATAAAGCCAACTTATGATGCCAATAAACATTTAGTTTCAGCAGTAGCGCAGGCAAATATTAGTGGCACGTGGATATCTGCAGAACGTTGGACATTAACCTACAATTCTAATGGTCAATTATGGGTAAATCTTGATGAAAAATTTGATGGTACCAAATGGAATAAGTATCAAATCGATTCTTCATCCTACAATACTGATGGTACTTGTAAAAGTAAATTAGTTTACAGAACCGTAAGCGGGGTGATGACAAAAATGTTTTTAAATAATTATTATTATAATTCTAATAAGGTACTTACATTTAATCATGAAGTTGATTGGAATACCACTACGAACAGTTGGGAAAATGATGATAATTATTATTACTATTACAATGCTAATGGAAGCTTAGATAGAATTAATGATAGTAACTGGATTGGCAAATGGGCCATGTGGAGAAGAGATACCGTAAACTACAATGCCGATAACAGCGTTAAAGAAGTTGTTAGCCAAGCGCTAACTAGTGGTGTGTGGACCAATGTTTCCAAAATAACTTTTGATAGTGCTACCGTAACCGGAATTGCTGCTGAAGAAAAGTTAAATGGAGTGGCACATATTTATCCAAATCCAAGCACAGGAATGCTACAAATTGTGCTGCCGGCAGGAGTAAAAGAGGCAGAAATCTCAATTTATGATATTTCAGGTCGATTGGTAATGCATCTACCAAAGCAATCGAGTTCAATGTATTCGGTACCATTTAGTTTGGCATCCCTAAAAGCAGGTAGCTATTTCTTGGTATGTACTACCAATGAAGGTTTATTAAATGCTCAGCTTATTCGACAATAATATTCGTTTTATTTTAATGCAGTAAACCCTCGCAGGAATTTTATTTCAGCGAGGGTTTATATTTTTTGCAATATTTAAAAGATCAATATTCTCGTAAATACTTTTAGGGCCACTTTCCTTAATTATAGCTAACATGGCTTGAGCCAATTGTACCGAAGTTATCATCACTGAAGGAGCAAGGATTTTGATGATAGGATAAAAGGGTATCATTATCTTATTCACTAATGCTATGTTTTTATGTTGATGAATTGGCTGAATACCTCCGGGTCTTACACTGTAAAAGTGCGGAAAATCCATTTGTGCCAAGGCTTTTTCAGTGGCGCCTTTTACTTTGCCAAATAACATTTTTGTTTTTCCACTTGGATCAGCTCCATCACCGCTTACAAACATAAAGGAACATTTAGGATTATACAACTGTATGGCCTTGGCAGCAGCGATGGTATAATCAAAAGTTATTTCTTGGTATTTCTCCTTGCTTACTTGTGATTGTGAAATGCCTAAACACCATAAACAGTAATCACATTCGCTGATTATTTTTCCTAACCCGGAATAATCCAAAAAATTACTGTGGTTAATAAATTGAATTTTGGGATGGATAACTTCCGGAGCATTTCTCCCTAAAGCAAATATGCTTGTAATGGAATTGTCTAGAATGGCTTGCCTTAAAACTTCAGAACCAACCGTTCCTGTAATGCCTGTGACGAGTAATTTCATGGGTTAAATTTCCGGGATTTAAGGTTATGGTATTATTCCAATTTCTTTTTTTCTAATTTTATTTCTCTGCCAAAAAATAATTCCGTCGTTTTTTGAAAGGATGAAGTATAGTCTGAAACAAAAAAATGATGTTCCGCTCTGTCCGTTCCCTCATTTAATAATGCTTCTTTCCCTAAAATATTTTTGAGCTTAATGGCCACAATATCAGTGGAATCAAATAGGATAACCTGTCCATTATAAAATTCATCAATCTCTCTACGAATATTTACATAATGGGTGCAACCTAAAATAAGTGCATCAATGCCATGTAGTTCTTCCTGTTCCAGATAGTTATGCACCACTGCCTTGCTAATGCTATCGTTGCAAAAACCTTCCTCTATCATCGGAGCCAGCAAAGGAGTAGCCAAGGCGGAAAAATGAAGACCTGGTTTTCTGCGACTTAATTTTTCTTGATATACGCCACTTTCAATGGTGGTTTTGGTGGCAATAATACCGATTTTCTTTAAAGAATTGTTTTCAACAACCGCTTCAATAATTGGATCTATGACATTAAACACCGGTACTTTACCCTTAAACGCATCTCTTAAAAATTCGTATGCTGCTGCAGAAGCGGTATTGCAAGCAATTACTATACACTTGCAATTCTTTTCATTTAACAAAAAATCAGTGATACTAAGAGTGTATTCCCGAATTAATTCCTTGGATTTATCGCCGTATGGCAAGTGTGCAGTATCTCCAAAATAAATCAGTTGCTCATTGGGTAATATCCTAGCAATAGCACTCGCAACGGTCAATCCGCCGATCCCGGAATCTAATACACCTATGGGTCTATTATCCATTATAAAGCGATATAAAACAAAAACAAGTTATTCAGGTATGTTCTGAATAACTTGCTTTAAATCTTTTAAGTAAAAATTATTCAAGTCCGAGTTTCTTCTTTACCAAAGGAGTGATATCATCACTTTCTTGGGCATATAGCACTGATCCTACACCGGAATCAAAAATATAAGCATATTTGCCTTCTTTAGCAATTGCCTTAATGGCTTCTTTAACCTGATTTACAATTGGACTTAGATATTCTTCTTGTTTCTTTTGAATATCTTCATTGGCCGTTTGATTAAAGGATTGCATTCTTTCTTGCAATTGCAATAAGTCAGTTTCTTTTGATTTTCTGGTAGCTTCCGGCCAAGTCGCTTGACCCGCTTGATAAGCAGCTAATTTTTTATCATATTCTGATCTTAATTCTTTCAACTGGTCTTCATAAGATTTTCCTAATTCTTCAATTTTCTTTTTAGCTTCAATAACTTTCGGCATTTTGCTAAGAAGTTCATTAGAGTTAATATGGCCAAATTTTATTTGACCAAATAAAGAAATAGGGCTTACTACAAGTAAAAATAAAATGGTTCTAAAGATGTTCTTCATAATAAAGTGTTATACAATTATAATTTTTGTGTTGTTACGTTTAGTGTTGGCCATTTGGCGGAGGTGGTGGTGGCGGTTGTTGCTGGCCTCCCGGTTGTCCTCCGGGCATTCCACCGGGTTGTGCACCTCCGGGCATACTTCCGGGCTGACCTCCAGGTTGCCCGCCGGGCATACCACCCGGCATAGCACCAGGTTGTCCACCAGGCATAGTAGCGCTTGGTGTTCGAACATTGGTATTGGCCGGCATATTGCTCATCATTTCTTTTTTCTTCGCTTCTTTCTCCTCTTGTTTGGCCAGTAATTTCAGTTTTTCTACTACTTCATCACTACGGTCATATTTTGGATTGGAAAAAAGCATCGTAACCGCTCCGGATTTGTCAAAAATAAAATCTTGTGCATTTTCTAATGCAATATCCTGAATGGCTTTGAATACTTTATCTTGAATGGGTTTAATTAATTGCTGACGTTTTTTAAATAATTCTCCGTCAGGTCCAAATTTTTCAGTTTTATAAGCTTCAACATCTTTAGTTTTTAAAGATATTTCTTCCTCACGTTTTTTGCGGGTTTCCTCCGGAAGCAATACACTTTCTGCTTCGTAGTTCTGTTTCATTTTTTCCAAATCAGCCCTACGCTTTTTAAGCTCATTTTTCCATTTTTCCGCAGCATCATCTATTTCTTTTTGTGCCGCTTTAAATTCCGGTAGTTGGTCCAATATGTACTCCGTATCTACATAGGAAATTCTTTGTGGCGGTTGAGCATAAGCAAAACCAAACGCCATCAGACATAAAATCAGGATATATACTTTTAAATTTCTTCCCATCGTTTTAAGTATTTTACGATATACCTATCGCACTTTCCCACCTACAAACGCAACAAACGACTTTTTAGTGCGCTTGTGTACAATTTTGTTCAAAAGTACGAAGTTTTTAAATATCAAAAAATAGTAAAGTTAGGTTAGACACTGATATTTTGTAAATTACAGATATTTAGGCAAATATATCCATGATTGCTTCAATATCTAAATATTTATTCCCTTAACTTATTTTAAGTCCTTCATTTTTTCATTGTTAATAATTTTCATATTCAAATTAATGTATATGAACCAATTATATTTATTTTATCTGCCTGCGGTGTTTTAATTTTGACTCGTTCAAGTCTTGGTATTTTACTATCTTTGCCGGCTCCTAAACATATTTGCACAAGAAAACTAAACGTTGGCAATGATTAAACTTCACCTAAGTCCCAAAAATACCAAAGCGCATTCCCAGGCGATACTTTTTACTTCAGATGCACCTGATTATAAAGCATTATCCCTTTCTAAAGAGGAATTAGCTTTAGTAAACTCCCAAAGAAAAGCAAAACGACCTTTTATTCAATTGTTTAGAAATGGTTTGTATTTGTATTTACAATATATTGAAAATAAACCTACTAAATCATTGCTTTGGGAAGCTGCCCGCTTGGCCGGCAATACCTTGGTGGCTGAATTGAAAAGTCAAAATTGCACTGACATTATCATAGCAGTGGATGCCAAGGATAGTGCTTTGCTTTTAGCTTATGCTGAAGGCATGGTTTTAGGCAGCTATCAGTTCTTAAAATACAGGAAGGACGCCCCGGCACATCCTCTTAAAAATATTTATTTGCTTGATCCTGTCTTAAAGCAAAAGGACGTGGATGATTTGCAAACTATTACTGAAGCAAATTGGATCGCACGTGACCTGGTTAATGAACCTGTTTCCTATTTGACCGCTGAAAAATTAAGCGCTGAAATTCGAAAATTGTCCAAATCAGCCGGTTTTAAATTGGAAGTTTTTAATAAACTAAAAATTAAAACCTTGAAAATGGGCGGTTTACTTGGTGTTAACCAAGGGAGCATTGATCCGCCAACTTTTAACATCCTGGAATGGAAACCCAAAAATGCCAAAAATAAGAAACCTATTATTTTGGTTGGCAAAGGGGTTACCTATGATACCGGCGGACTTACCTTAAAACCAACGCCCGGCTCTATGGATAGCATGAAATGCGATATGGCCGGTGCAGCAGCCGTAAGCGGTATCCTATATGCGGTATCCAAAATGAACCTTCCGATTTATATTATCGGATTAATTCCTGCTACTGATAATCGTCCGGGGGGCAATGCACTTGCGCCCGGTGATATTATTACTATGTACGATGGTACCACTGTGGAAGTATTAAATTCTGACGCCGAAGGCAGGCTCATCCTTGGAGATGCTTTGGCGTATGCTAAAAAATACAAGCCTCAATTAGTATTCGATTTTGCTACCCTTACGGGGGCCGCAGCCAGGGCCATCGGAACCTATGGTACTGTTTTTATGGGCACTGCTGATACCGAAACAAAATCAGCTATGCTCGAAAGTGGCAATGACACCTATGAGCGCTTGGTCGAATTTCCCATGTGGAATGAATATGGCGAATTATTAAAATCCGATATTGCCGACATGAAAAATGTAAGCGCCGGTCCTGCCGGAGGGGCCATCACGGCAGGTAAATTTTTGGAGCATTTTACAGATTATCCTTGGTTGCATTTTGATATTGCCGGTCCGGCATTTTTAAGTAGTCCTGATGCATACCGCGGTAAAAATGCTACCGGGGTAGGCATACGTTTAATTGTTGATTTTCTTAAAAAGCAAAGTCTTAAAAAATGAGTGAGCATAAACATAAACCCGTACTGGGAATTACCATCGGCGACTTGAATGGTATCGGTCCTGAAATTATACTCAAAACATTCTCCGACCCGCGAATGCTCCTTTTTTGTACCCCGGTCATTTATGCCTCTACTTCTACCATCAATTATCATCGAAAAGTGATTGATGCTAAAAACTTCAATTTTCATGCAGTCAATTCCATTGATCAAATTCATAGGGGTAAAGTGAATTTGATCAATTTATGGGATGAAACTTTGCGCTTTACTATTGGTACGCCGGGGCCTGAAAATGGAAAATATTCTTTTATGTCCATTAAGCAAGCTGCCTTAGATGCTAAAGACGGAAAATTAGACGGCATTGTTACTGCTCCTATTGATAAATATACGATACAATCCGACGAATTTAATTTCCCTGGACATACCGAGTATTTTGCTGAGGTTTTTAATAGCAAGGTTCTCATGCTGATGTTGGGTGAAGAATTGCGCATTGGGGTGGCTACCGGCCATGTACCCATCAGCGAGGTTTCTTCCCAATTAAATAAAGATAAACTACGCGAAAAACTAATTTTGCTCGGCAAAAGTTTAATGATTGATTTTGGAATTGAAACCCCAAAAATTGCAGTATTAGGCCTCAATCCGCATGCCGGAGAAAAGGGGATGCTTGGCAAGGAAGAATTGGAAATCATAGAGCCGGTGATTGCAGATTTAAAATCCAAAGGGATGTATGCTTTCGGGCCATATCCTGCGGATGGTTTTTTTGGTAAGCGTATGTATCGTGAGTTTGATGGTGTATTGGCCATGTATCATGATCAAGGATTATCTCCTTTTAAATTATTGAATTTTGAAACCGGGGTAAATTATACTGCAGGATTACCGGTGCCGCGCACTTCTCCGGACCATGGTACCGCCTATGATATTGCAGGAAAAAATATTGCTGATGAAACCTCATTCCGCTATGCGGTTTATAAAGCTTGTGATATTGTAAACAAGCGCAAAGAATATAAGGAAGATAATGCCAACCCATTAAAAAGTAGGTCTGTAAAAGAGAAGGAAGAAGGGGCATAATTATAGTGTAATTGGGGTTGTTATGTTTTTAAATTTGGGTTAAAATTTTATCTCATGCTACCGGGTAAATATCGTCATTATAAGGGAAATTATTATCAGGTAATCGCGGTGGCCTTTCATTCCGAAACGGCCGAAAAAATGGTATTGTATCAAGCATTATATTCCAACCCTGATTTGGAAGAGGAATATGGTTTACATCCTTATTTTGTCAGGCCTTATGCCATGTTTACCGAGATGATAACATTGGACGGTCAACGCGTTCCAAGGTTTGAATATATAGGCCCTATGGAATAAATTTGTTTTATTCTTCCCTCATTGTGGGATGCAGTTCGTATTTTTCCTTAATAAAAGTAAATATTTTCTTTTTACCTGCATAAGGACTTAAATTGCCTAGGGCATCCTTGGTGTTTTTCTCGCATTCCAAGATCAACTCCTTTTTAGAAAATTTAAAAATATTCGGAGTAAATAAAATGGTACTGTCTTCAAAAAACAATGCTGATTTTTTAATTCCGTAAATGGTCATTTTATCTCCATTACAGGCACTGCTTAAGATGCCGAGGATGGGTTTAGGATTGCCGAAATAAAGCGTATAAATATATACATTAAGGCGGGTAGCACTTCCGCAAATTCCGAAGCTATGGCCTTTTTGGGCATCATAGCAAAGTATTCCCAAGCTGCCGTCCGGCAGTACAAAGGCCTTATCCAACTTAGCCAGGCTTTCGGGCACCCGGCATTCCTCGGTACTGATGGATTGGTACACTTTGCCACGGATTCTGAGCAAGCAGATATCCGCCTTTACCTCCTGGGTGAGGAAAGTATCCTCCATGGAGGAATCCAAGGGGTTCATAACTTTTTTAGGATTATAATAAGTTATCGTTGTTTGATAATGAAGTTCTTCCACTTTTTCGTGGGCCATTTTATAGGTATGAACCTTATGTTTGAGGGCAACACTATCAAAAAAATTGCTATTGGGACCTTCTTCCGCATAAAGGGCCAAAGAGCAGCAATAGAAGCATAAAAAAAGTAGATTTTTCAAGGCCATAGGATTTCAAAGGTAAGGGATAAATATTAATAGGAGCATAAGAAAAGCGGATTAGAACATTGAAAAAAGCATAATATTTTAAACTAAAATACATTAAAATGGGGGATATTTTGATATCTTTGCGCCTCGAAATGCGGATGTGGCGTAATTGGTAGCCGCGCCAGACTTAGGATCTGGTGCCGCGAGGCGTGGGGGTTCGAGTCCCTTCATCCGCACCAAAACAGAAGAGCGGAGGTAATAAATACTTCCGCTCTTTTTTGTTAGATTTGCTTAATAGCTGGATTATAAATCCCTAGCTTATAGGATCGGGATAACATGTCCCGATCAGCAAGTAACCGCCGCTTTCACCAAACCGCTGTTAGCGGTTCGTCGTTTTGTATTTTCACGAGTCAAACTTTGTGCCATCCCATTCAACTCCAGGTGGGAATAAGTCAATTTTTCTTTTTCTCATTTCTAATGCAATTAAAGCACTGCTTCCGCCTTGCTCTTCAAGTTTTGAAATAATGTTGTTATAACTTTTTTCATCTCTGTTTTGACTGAGTTTAAAGACATTCTCAATTTTATCCGCTTTAATTTCAAAACCAACAATGGCGGGTATCATTTTATTTAGAAATTGGTCAGGAAGATTGTCATAAAATGTTAGCGATTGTGTATTGCCTTTTTCAAATTTTAGTGTCAATTTTCGCATAAACTCTATTAATTCGTCATTTGACATAAAGTTTACTTTTCCGCCAATATGAACACTCATATAATTCCAAGTTGAGCCAATTTGCGGATTGCTATACCAAGAAGCACTTACATAACAACTCGGTCCGGTAAATACAAGTAATGCGTTTGGGTTTTCAATGAAAGCTTTGTGATGGTCCGTATTCCGCATAAGGTGTCCTTGCAAAAACAGTTCACCATTTCTTTCTTTGAGTAAAAGAGGTATCTGTGTTGCAACTTGTCCACCTGATAAATAACTACCTGTCATAAATGCAAACGGATTTTCTTCTATGAAATTCAAAATTGTTTGCTTGTCCTTTTCTTTGAAGTATGAAAAATGGTACATATTATCTTGTTTTTTTGTCAGTCGTCTTACAATGACCGCTAACGCTCAAATTTACGCATTGCGGGAAAATAACTGTCTTAATTGCTAAAAAACTATTCCAAATGGCCTACATAGCCCTTAAATTGTGAGGAGATTTTTTAGAAAATACGTCATCTCTTTGATGGCCAATAA
>CAIKRV010000058.1 GCA_903829945.1 uncultured bacterium
TGTTCCATCACCCTTCATCCCTCCGATACTGCCAAATACCGTCGAAAATACCAACATCGTGATCACAGGATTTAATATCGCCCATGCAAATCCTAAAATGGTTTGCTTATATAATACCGTAATATCACGCAATACAAACAACTGAAATAAATCACGCGCTTCAAATAATTCTCGCAAATTCAATACTTGCCAGCCGCGACGCGGTTCTATAATGATTTGCGGCAAGGGATGCGGATGGGAGGAACTCTTCTCTTCTGTACTCATAAACTATTGTAAACTTATTTAATGCTATTGAAAAAATTTCCTAAACGGCGTTGCCAAGTATGTTCATGCTGTGCACGAATGTAACCTGCCATTCGAATTCTTTCACGTTCCGTATTATTTTTTAAATAATATTTTATCTTGTCTATACATTCTTCCTGATCTTTAAAAAAAACAATTTCCTCATCAGGTTCAAAAAACTCTGCTAACTCTTCATTATATTCGGTAAGATAAAAGCCTCCGCACATTGGAATTTCAAAATCCCGAAGACGAACTTGCTTTATCGGTGTTTCACTTAAATGCGTTTCACCACATTTAGTGAAACCCAAATTTATTTTTGACATATTAAATACACCTATCATCTCATCATCCGAAACATACCCGCCTAGAATCCTATTGGGCAAATAAGAACCTTTACCTAGCAAGTGATATCCATAACGCATTAAGGTTCGGGCTTTGCTTTGGTTTTTATGCCAATTCTCACCATAAACTCTAATTTTTATCTTCTCATCATGGATCGATTTTATAAATTGATATCGATCGGCATATCTGGCTCCCACAAATGAAACATCAATATGTGGTTCTAAATCTAAAAACTTATATACTTTTGGATTGGCCGCCTCTTGACAATAATACGGATTGGCTCCAATCTTTTTATAGTTTGGAATTCTAAACTTTTCAGGTACTAACGAATAATCATAGGAAGGGGCCAAGTCACGAATTAAATGAAATTGATAAGAGGCATTACAAAACCAATTGACGGTTATGATACCCATCTTTTTTATTTCTTCAATTAATTCTTTGCTGCAATAAGCAGAAGAAAAATAACTAAAAAATACATCAATGGGTCTGATATTGTGGTGATGCTTTATTTGTTTTAATAATTCAAATTCAATTCTACTTTTTTCTTTACCGATCATTTGCTCATTACGTACCCGAAAAAAATCTTGATGCATGGCCATATTGTAAAGATCATACTCAAAACGAATTACTTCATCTGCAATATCACATAAGGGCAGGTACAAATTATTGTACCAGGTCATGGAATCATATTGATGATTTCCTTGGTTATGTGATGCATAAAACATTCTCATTCCGTTATTTTTTTTGTAAAATAGTAATTATTGTAAGCCATCGAATTACTATAATACAACTGTGCTGGGTATGGTTATTAAAGTATCTTCCACCATTTGTGAATTTTGTAAATTTTCACAATGGCAGGTATTATACATTGCTAATTTATTAAGCATGGTCCAAGCAGGACGCGCCATGATGCCATGATCATTTAAAAAAGTTAAGCATTTATCTCGTTCAATTTTATTATCAACATAAAAAGCATTCATCCAACAATTAGATCTGGCCTCTGAAGGCTCATTTACAAATGCAATATTATGCTGATTAAAAAATTGCTGATAAATTTTATTTAATTCTCTTTGCTTGGCAATTATTACTTCAATGTTCTCAAGTTGAGCACATCCTAATGCCGCATTAATATTGGGCAAACGATAATTATAACCTACTTGGTCATGATTAAATTCCCAGCGATGCCCTGATTTAGCCTGAGTGGTAAGATGCTTACCAAGTACTGCCAATTCCTCATCATTGGTTACGATCATTCCTCCCCCCCCACTGGTAATGGTTTTATTACCATTAAAACTATAAATCCCTAATTTACCAAAGGTACCTGTATGCTGACCATGATAAGTACTGCCCAAAGATTCTGCTGCATCTTCTATAACCGGTATACCATATGCGGTACATAATTCCACTATTTTGATAATTTCTGCGGGATGTCCATAAGAATGCATTGGAACACAAGCAGCAATTTTTTGACCAGTTATAATATGGGTACTGAGCCCATTTTTAAGAACGACATTTTTTTTGAGATAATTTTCCAAACTCAGGTAGTCCATACCTAAATTATTTAAACTAACATCTACAAAAACCGGAGTAGCACCGGTATATGATATTGCATTGCAAGTTGCCACAAAGGTTAATGCCTGGGTAATGACCAAATCATTTTTTCCTACCCCAGCCAGTAATAAGGCCATATGCAATGCAGAAGTGCCATTTACTGTTGCTACTGCATATTTTGCTCCAGTGTATTTTTTAATTTCGTCTTCAAATCTATCCACAAACTTACCAACGGAGGAAACCATGCCTGTTGCTATGCATTCCTCCATATACTTCAATTCATTTCCTATAAACTTTGCTTCATGCAAAGTAATGAACTTATGAGGTTCATTATAGCGTTCGCGAATAAAAGTTACTAAGTCTTGGTACATTTTAAAAGATAAAAAATTACGATCTATCCAAAATAGCTTGAGGTTCAAAATTGGTAATTTGCCAATCCAATTCCGTTGCTATTACTCCTATGCGTTTCGAATAATACGATTTCATACTCGGGTCAAATGATTTCTCGATCACATCAAATACAAACGCATCCGAATGTCGTTCTATCGGTTTTGCATTGCTCCTCGATACACTGATATGGATCACATATCTGCCTGCCTTCAACGGATTTAATAATCGTACTTTGGTTGTGTACATCCCCGGCATTCGTTTCCCAAATCTATCCGGATGAACATCCGTATCCTGGGAATAAAATAACGGCTCGCCATTGCGCTCCAATATCACACTGATCACAATCCCTTCCGCCGGCTCATTGACTTCATATCTTACTTCCAAATTTACCGCATCAAATACATCATAGACCGTGGTAGGAGTCCCTGCATCATCACTGATACTCGCCGATACGATATTGGCCATGTGTTGCGTTTCTCGCGTAAATTCTACATACGCATTATTGCCAAATTTGCTGTCTATCGTTTGTTCATAATGATCCAATACTTCTCCTATTCCCCCTTTGAAATCTACTTGTCCGTGGCGGAGCATCACTCCCTTATTGCACAAACTTCTTACCATGCCTAATTGATGGCTTACAAATAATACCGTTCTGCCTCCTTTCGCCACATCATCCATCTTCGATAAGCATTTCCGCTGAAACGCTGCATCGCCTACCGCCAATACTTCATCTATCAATAATATCTCAGGCTCTAAATGTGCCGCCACCGAAAACGCTAATCTTACTTTCATTCCTGATGAATAGCGCTTAACAGGTGTATCGATATATTTCTCCACTCCGGAAAACGCTAAAATCTCATCAAACTTGCGCGTTACTTCATGCGTTCGCATGCCTAAGATCGCTCCATTCAAATATACATTCTCTCGTCCCGTCAATTCCATATGAAAGCCTGTCCCTACTTCCAACAAGGAAGCAAAGCGGCCATTAATTAATATTTTTCCGTATGATGGATCCGTAATTCTTGAAAATATTTTTAATAAAGTACTCTTCCCCGCTCCGTTTCTACCTACGATCCCTAAAATATCTCCATGATGGATCTCAAAGCTTACATCACGCAAAGCCCAGACGATATCATCCGCCTCCAAGTTCTTTTTCACACTCGTTAATCCCTGCAAACGCTTAAAGCTATCCAAAGGCGATTTTAATGCCGATAGGATGGAACCACTCAAGCTATCATGCTTGGTGTCCTTTACTCCTATGCGATATAATTTTGATACCCCTTCTGCTTTTATTGCTATTTCACTCATCTTTTTTCTTTGTTTTCTTTGCTATTATTGCATCCCTAAAGTAAAAACATATTAAGCTACGTCCGCAAAAATGCGTTCCATTCTGCGGAAATAATATGCACCGCTAATAAATATAAGGGTGGCCGATATGGTGCCCATACCTATTAAATCCCAAGGCATCGGTACTCGACCTATTAAACTTGCCCTGAATCCTTCTATCACGCCCGCCATCGGATATAATCCATAAACCAAACGCAACCAATACCCATGGACCATCGTAACTTTTGCATCAAATTGAACGATGGACCATACAACCGGTGCCATAAACATTAAAATTTGTACGATAAATGTAATGGCAAATTTTACGTCTCTATATTGAATCGCCAAAGCGGATAACCACATCCCTATTCCTCCTGCGGTAAGTATCATTAATATCACCAATATCGGTGCATAAATCAATTGCCAGGATGGCCACAATCCATAAAATGGCATCATGATAAATAATACCACTAAGGCTATGCCAAAATCCGCCAGCTTGGCAAATATGGGCGTTAACGGAATAATTAATCGAGGAAAATAAACTTTCGATATTAATGCCGCACTCGCCACCAAACTATTGGTAGAATTGGTTAATGCCGTGGAAAAATATGTCCACGGAACTACTCCTGCATACATCCATATTCTGTATGGTGTTCCATCACCCTTCATCCCTCCGATACTGCCAAATACCGTCGAAAATACCAACATCGTGATCACAGGATTTAATATCGCCCATGCAAATCCTAAAATGGTTTGCTTATATAATACCGTAATATCACGCAATACAAACAA